>CBIHQO010000005.1:0-26037 GCA_966211735.1 uncultured Schlesneria sp. | reverse complement strand
GTGGCTGACGACATCTGCATCGTGAAGTCAATGCACACCGACGCGATCAATCACGATCCGGCAATCACATTCATCACGACCGGAAGCGAAATCCCCGGCCGACCTTCGTTGGGTGCTTGGCTCTCCTACGGGATCGGCAGCCCGAACGACGATCTTCCGTCGTTCGTCGTCCTGATCTCGCGACTGGCTCAAGGTGGCCAGACGCAGGCGTTGTTCTCGCGACTGTGGGGATCAGGCTTCCTGCCGACCAAGCATGCCGGCGTCTCGCTGCGATCCTCGGGCGATCCCGTGTTGTATCTCTCCAATCCGCCCGGTGTCTCTGAGGGTGTTCGTCGCCAGATGCTCGATGGACTCGGCGAACTCAATCAAGAACGTCTGGCCGAAGTCGGTGACCCCGAAATCGCAGCGCGAATCGCTCAGTACGAGATGGCCTTCCGCATGCAGACCTCGGTCCCCGAATTGACCGACATCTCGAAAGAGCCCAAGCATGTACTCGAGATGTACGGCGACGAAGTGAACCAGCCCGGTTCGTTCGCCTACAACTGCCTGATGGCGCGTCGCATGGCCGAACGAGGTGTCCGCTTCACGCAGGTCTTCCTCCGCGGCTGGGATCATCACGGTGGCCTGCCAGGATCCATCCGTCAACTGGTGAAAGCCGCCGATCAACCCTGTGCGGCATTGATCAAAGACCTCAAGCAGCGCGGCATGCTCGATGAAACGCTGATCGTCTGGGGTGGCGAATTTGGTCGAACCGTCTACAGCCAGGGAACGCTGACCAAGGACAATTACGGTCGCGATCATCATCCACGCAATTTCACGATGTGGCTCGCCGGGGGCGGTATCAAGCCGGGGATCGTGCACGGTGAGACCGACGATTTCAGCTACAACATCACCGAAAAGCCGGTCCACGTTCACGACCTGAATGCCACGATCCTGCATCTGTTGGGGATCGATCACGAACGCCTGATCCATCGTCACCTCGGCCGCGATTTCCGGCTGACTGACGTTCACGGCAAGGTTGTGACGGATATTCTGGCGTAAGAGGGCTGAGAGCCGAGGGTGAAGGGCTAAGCGACGGGACACAATGTTCGTCGCTCGGCTCTGCTGGTATGCTCTGAAGTGCTCGTTTGCGTCCCTTAACCCTCAGCCCTAGCCCCTTAGCCAATCAACATGCGTATCAAGGAATTATCAATTTGCGGCCTGGGTGCCGTTCGGTCTCGATTTGAGACCGCCCCGCTGACGATCAAGCGATTGTTCTTCACGCAGGAGATGGCTCCGCAGATCGGTGACATCTGCCACGCCCTCGCCGAGGCCCGGCATGCGTATCGGTGTGTGGAAGAGGAAGACCTGGAACGTATCTCGGGTTCGGTCCATCACGGTGGGATCGTTGCGGTCGTCGAACGAGCACCGTTTCGACCGCCGCAGTTAGAACAAGTTCGCGAGTGGGCCTCGCGCGGTGAACCGCTGTTGATCCTGGACTGCATCGGCAATCCCCACAACCTGGGTGCGATCGTGCGGACCGCGGCGTTCTTTGGTGTCTCTAAACTGATCCTCGCCGATCATCCGCTGGCCGCCTTGCCAACAGACGCCACTTACCGCGTCGCCGCCGGTGGGTTGGAGCACATGGAAGTCTTCGTCGTCACCTACATGAATCGTTTTCTGCATGATATCCGTGCCTTCTACGAAGTCATCGGGGCCGCGACCGACGGCGGCGATCCACGCCTGGGAAGCTCCTCTCGAAAGCCGGTCGCACTCGTGCTGGGCAACGAAGAAGAAGGACTGGCGAATGAAGTTGCCGCCGAATGTGATCGCCTGGTTACCATCCCCGGATGTGGTCGCGTGGAATCATTGAACGTCGGGGCCGCCGCGGCCATCCTGCTGTGGGAATGTGCCCGCAGCAAAGCATCCAAATAGAACGTACCAATCGAGTACGCCCCAAAGTTTTCGGCGGGCGAGTAACGCGTTATCCTACGCGCCTCGCTCGGTCTACTCACAATTCAGAACACGATTCGCGAAGGATCTCGACATGAGTGCCGAAGCACGCATTGCCGAATTAAAACTCGAATTCCCTCCCGCCCCGAAACCGGGCGGGATCTATCATCCCGTTGTCATCGCCGGCAATCTGGCGTATGTCTCTGGTCATGGCCCGATGAGGACCGACGGTTCGATGATCACGGGCAAAGTCGGAGCGACAATGAATGAGGCCGAAGCACAACTGGCCGCTCGCCAGGTCGGTCTGACCATGCTCGCCACGCTGAAGCGAGAACTTGGCAGCCTCGATCGGATCGAACGTCTGATCAAGACACTGGGGATGGTGAATGCCACTCCCGAGTTTGGAACGCACCCTCAGGTGATCAACGGATTCAGCAATCTGATGGTCGAGATCTGGGGCGACGTCAACGGCAAGGGAGCCCGCAGCGCCGTCGGAATGGGATCACTACCGGGAAACATCGCTGTCGAGGTCGAAGCGATTTTTGAATTGAAGCCGTAATCGTCACTGGCCGAAGGCGCGGTTGATCGACTTCAGCATCGATTGCTCGAGCGCTTCGTCCCGGCCTTTGGAGACCCAGCCTGACGGGGTCGCCTGGCCCACGACGGCGTTCAGGTCACGAGCCAGAATGTTGTCGTCCAGGAAGGTGGCTGCCCCTTGCAGGTTGGCTGCTTTGGCAACGTCTTCCAATTCCTTATGAGCTTCGACGCCGACCATGTAGCCCCCTTCAACGGGAGTCAGACTGATGTACGCCTTCCGGCGAATCGACTGCAGCGTGCTCTCCATGCGATTCGCGGTGCCGACGGAGTCGCCGTGCCAGGGTTCCAGGACACTGGCCCCCGTCTTATAACGCGTTTCCAGGACACCACCCAGTTTGTTCTCTCGTTCAATCTCAAACAGATAGTCATGAACGACATCGACCGTGCGTTCCCAAGCTTCATCGGGATTGTTGGCGCGGACGAAGACGGGGTTCGTGACCGGCGGTGCGAAGGTCTGCATCGTCGCGCAGCCGTTTCCTGCGGCGATCAAAATCGCCGTCGTCAGCATCAGCAGGGTACGAGTTAGGAAACGAAACATGGCGCTCACACAAAATGATCTTGTCCTAAGACCAGCGCGTAGAGATCGGCTGAACCTTCGGACAGACGCATGAGCGTAATGTGACAGCGAATGCGAAATCGCTCAAGGTCGATTCGGGGTGGTTGTAAGTTGTGTTGTTGCAGGCTGTTGTGGGTGATGGTCTTGATTAGCTGAGTTGTCGTCCCTTACCATTGGAGCTGGCTCCGCAGATGAAAGTGATGCGGCAATCGAGCGATAATCCACTTGGATTTGCTCAGCGAGGCGACAATGAAGCACCCGTCGGGATGGCAATTATTCTGGGAAGCATGTTACAGCATTACCTTGAATACGGTGTGGCTTCCAATTTCTTTGCCGATAGTCCTCTACCTGAGCGTGGTACCGATTCCCGGTGAATGGAAGTTCAAACGGCGGATGCGCGAGGCCAACAGATACCTTACTCAATTCAACTTGACAACGAGTGACCAGCGCTCTCTCGGTACACTCATATGCGACAGGCCATTGCTCAAATGGAATGTCTCACGCACGTGGTGGACCGAAGATGACATTCACGCGATTGCTCCGACGACGCCATCAGACGGTCGCTACGTCTTTAAAGACCCTCTCGAAGACGAAGACCTGACGGTTCCATTCAAGTGGGACGAATACGACCGCTGGCTCTACGAGACTTATCTCCATCCAGACCACGGCAAGGGGATGCTCGTCAGCTCAAGATTTGCGTCTACATTCATTAGGTCGCAGCGAAAACCATCGCTCGTTACCAGCTTTTCAGGTGGGCGTCTTCTGGAGGCTCAATTGGCGGACAGCTCAACGTAGATGGCGAACTAGCTGGTCTTGGTTCAGCTACCCGGGCTGTCCGAAAAGTTCGGAAATTGTGCTACTTGCGAATGGCCCACAGGTGTTGGAAGGTTCGCATGTAGATCGTGCCGTTCGAGATGGCTGGCGATGACGATTGGTCTTCTTCCAGGTCGTTCACGGCCAGGACTTTGAATTCTCGACCCGCTTGAATGACATGGACCTTGCCATCGCGAGCGGTCAGGTAGAGCTTGCCGTCGCCGTAGACAGGTGAGGCTCGGTGACGCATGCGGTGTGTGGCCTGCGTGTAAACTTCCTTGCCGGTCTTGGCTTCCAGCACGGTCAGGTTGCCGTTCTCCATGCACAGGTAAACGAGGTCATCGACGATCACCGGCGTGGGAACGTCGGGGGTCTTCTTCCAGGTCCACAGGTGCTTGTCCGCTTCGTTGGTGATGTCCCCTTTTCCATCTCCTTTAATTGCGATAATGGGATGTCCTTTGGCGGACGGGGCGATGATCAGACCGGGGACCGAAACGGGTGACGCGACGAATCGCAAGGTGGGGTCGTAACGCAGCGAGGGATCGTCGCGACGGTTCAAGCCGCCGCAGCGCCAGACTTCGTGACCGTCTTTCAGATCATGTGCCACGATGAAGTCGGCTCCATGAGTCAGCAGCAGCTTCGTCGCACCGTCCCGGTACATCATGGCTGACGCGTAGGAGTGTTCGTTTTCTGCTTCGGCGTCACTGGGTCGGTCCGCCTTCCAGACTTCTTTCCCACTGGCTCCATCCAGCGCCACGACGCAGGCCTCACGGGTCTTGGGGTTTCCTTCTCCATGAATCAACTGGAAGTACAGCACCCCTTCGTCCAGCACGGGGGTCGAGCTCATGCCGAATTGAATGCTGAACTTGCCGTAGCGATCCTGAATGTTGAACTTCCAGATCTCGTCGCCACCCATCGAGTAACAGGCGAGTGTCCCGTCGCCCATGAATGCCCAGACGTGCTGGCCATCAGTGACAGGAGAGGGTGATGCGGAATTTCCTTCGTCCCCACGTGCCGTCTTGTTCCCGCTGGAAACCGCTTTCTGCCAGACCTGTTTGCCGTTCGTATCGACAGCGATCAACAGCAAGTCGCCCGCTTCATTGACGGATGTCAGGAAGATCCGATCGCCCCAGACCACGGGAGACGCTCCCGCCGAACCGGGCAGTGCCAACTTCCAGGCGACGTTCTGAGTGGGGCTCCATTCGACCGGCAGATTCTTTTCCGAGCTGATCCCATTTCCAGCAGGGCCCCGCCAACCCGGCCAGTTCTCAGCAAACACAGCACCGGAGAGAGAAAGGGCGATCGCGAGCGTCGCACAACGGCGGAGAGCTGGAAACATGACAGAGAGTCCTCACACGGGCGGGAGTAGGCATCGGCAGAGTTCGCTCAGTGTGCCGGGAGTTGATGCGATCGTCAATCAATATCGATTCCTCGACGGGAATCGGTCTGACGCGACGAAGCAATGGAAGCTGAATTCGTCTTCAGACTTGATCAACGAGACTTACACGGCGACTTCACTTGGATGGTGCACGAACTCCGAGTTGGGCCATTTTCTGTTGCAGACTTTGGCGGTGCATTCCTAACTGGCGAGCAGCTTCGCTGATATTGCTACCTGCTCGGTCCAGCGCGGAAGTGATCAGCGAGCGTTCCAAGGCTTCGACGACTTGAGCCTTCGCTTCGGTCAGAGGGATGCCGATGTACTCGGAGAATCGCAGATCGTTACCGGAACTAACAGGCGACGGAAGGGCGAGGTCGAGCGGTTCGATGCGGGGGCCGTCGCTCATCGTCGCCGCGCGGATGATCGTTTGTTCCAGCTCACGCACGTTGCCGGGCCAGTTGTGAGCGAACAATGTGTCAATCGAGCGAGGCGATAGCTCGGGACGAGATCGCCTGGTCTGAGTGGCCCATTGCTCCAGAAAGTGGTTCGCAAGGACGAGGATGTCTTCGCGACGTGATCTCAAGGAGGGGACTCGCAGTTCGATACCTTTCAAACGGTAGAACAGGTCCTGACGGAACCCACCGGCTGTAATTGCTTCTTCCAGATCCTGATGCGTGGCGCTGATGATGCGTACGTCAACGGGGATTGCTGTCGGCGATCCTACTGGCTGAATGATCCGCTCCTGCAAGACTCGTAAAATCTTGGTTTGAGCTGCCAATGGCATATCGCCGATTTCGTCGAGGAACAGCGTGCCACCGTGAGCCTGCTGGAACAGGCCTGTCCGATTCGTATCGGCTCCGGTGAACGCACCACGGACATGGCCGAACAGTTCGCTTTCCGTTAATGACTCGGGAATGGCGGCTGTGTTCACGGCGATGAACGGCCCGGCGGCGCGGTCGCTTAATCGATGAATCTCTCGGGCAATCAATTCCTTGCCGGTTCCGGTCTCACCCCGAATCAATAGATCGGGGAACGAACTCGCCGCTTTCTGCATCTGCTTGAACAGATCGCGCATCGGCTGGCTGGCCCCGATCAGCTTGCCGCAACCTTGGTGCAGTTCGAGTTGGCTCTGGAGGTCTTCCACTTGCTGTTGAAGCTGCAGACGTTGATGAACACGACGAGCGATCGCGCGAACTTGTTCGACTTCGTAGGGCTTCGTCACAAAATCGGCCGCCCCATGTCGAATGCAATCAACCGCCGCCGCCACACTATCGTTGGCGGTCAGAATGATGATCTCCGAGTGTTTGATGTCCGGACCGAGCAGGCGAAGAACATCCAGGCCGCCTGTTCCCGGCATCTGCAGGTCGAGAAAGACGAGGTCCGGATGTTCGGATCGAATCTGTTCGAGAGCCGCCTGTCCATCGATCGCTTCCGTGATGTGATAGTCCGACTGGGACAACGCTCGACGCAATGCGAAGCGAGCCGGGGGTTCATCATCGGCGATCAGGATCTTCAAGGTGGACATGCAGCATTCCGGAAATTGGTGTGACTTCCAATAGACTACTGTCCGAAGTTGTTCGTGGTCAGGTCCAGCCGCTCTTTCATGGGCAATCGTACTTCAAACGTCGTTCCCTGATTTGGCTCGTTATGCAATGTGATCTGCCCACCCAGCTCACGGACTCGGCGGGCGACGATGTACAGTCCCAGGCCTGTGCCGGTCTGTTTTGTAGTGAAGAATGGTTCAAAGATGCGAGCACGTTGTTCGGCGGAAACGCCCCGGCCGGTGTCCTGAATGTTGATTGCCAAGGCCTTCGATTCGCAACGGCAGGCGAGTTCCACGGCACCACCTTCGCCAGCAGCCTCGAGTCCATTCGAGACCAGATTGAAGACGATTTCGCGCAAGCTGGATTGGTCCCACGAGCCAAAGATCGGTTCCTCCGGGAAGCTGATGTTCAAAGTGGCCTTGTGCTCGCGCGCTAGATGTTGCAGCAGCCGAAGCGTCGGTGACAGTAAGTCCTTCAAGGGAACGCGCGGCTGATCGGCGCGGTGTGGTCGAGCCACATCGAGCAGTTCCGAAGTCGAGGCGGATAGCCGGTCGATTTCACCCGCAATCATTTGCAGGTCTTCGGCATGAGGACTGTCGGGGCCAAGTTCTTCAGCCAGGACATGCGTGATCGTTTTGATCGAAGAGAGCGGGTTCTTGATTTCGTGGGCGAGCGATCCTGCCAGCAATCCCAGGACGGAGAGCTTTTCCTGTTGCAACACGCGATGCTCGGCCGCGACTTGCAGGGCCTGCAGTTGCGAATTGTGCAGAGTGACTCCGAACTGTTCGACCAGCAGCAAGAGGGCGTGCAAGTCTTCGTCGCTCGGTGGTTGCCCCCAGTGACTGCATCCGACGAGGAACAAGCCGCGCACTTCGGAATGCTGGAATCCCAGCACAGCACCCGCTCGGACTCGATCCAGCACGGCCAGGACGTCGGCGTCCGATGAAGAATAACGCGTGATGAACTGTTCGTTCGATTCGGTCATCGCCGTGAGCAGTTGCTGGACGTGGCCATCGTCCAACAGATGCGCGGCTCCCGTCTTTTCAACGACGCTTCCGGTGGGACTGCAAAGCCACGCGGCGGCGAGGTCCGTGCCGAACGTTTCCTGCATTGTCACCGTGAACCAACTGAGTAGGTCAGGGACTGGGTCACCGGATCGAGCTGCCAGTTGCACAGCGAGTCGTCGTCGCTCGCGTCGACCGTGGCGGGACGAATCGACCAGAGACTGCAGCGCGGCGGCGACGCGATCTCGCAGGGGTTGATAGAGCAGAATGACACCCAGCGCCAAGATCCCCTCGACGATTCCCAGATCGACGCGATAGCGGGTCGCGATGTCAGAAACAGCGCCTCGCAAGACGAGGGCGTGAAACAGCATCGCTCCCATCAAGACGGCGCCATAGGCAAGGGTTCGTTCCAGGATCAGCGGCAATAGCTGGAACCGCATCACGAAATAGGCAAACAGCAGCACCGGGATGATCGGCGAAATGCCGACGACGGTTTGCAAGACCGCGGTCGCGGTCGATTGCCGCGCGTGAGTGATCACGAATGCGGCTGCGAGTAGACCGATCAAGACCATGCTGGCCGCCAGTGAATGATTGAACCAGCGCCAGGGGGCTTCTTTCGTGTCTGCGACCGTTTGGATCAGTCCGTAGGCCGTGGCCACGCTGACCAGGTTCAGCCAGACCACATAAGGGATCTGGTACGCAGACAGCAGCACCAGGAATGGGGAACTCGGTCGAATCGCCAACGCGTGGCTCATCGGGAACAGCAACAGCAGGGGCAAGTAGCATAGGATCAGGCGCGGATTGGCTCGAGGAGCGATCTGGAACTGTCCGTGTGCCAGCAGTCGACATGTTCCGTGTAGGGCGGCGCTGGGCATCAGCAGCAGGCCCGCTGCCATCGACATCATCGCGATCCAGCGTACGGGATCGGCGAGAGCGCCGATCGAAGGCTCGACAAGTTGCCGGACGAATGTTCCGCCATGCCACATCCAGACACCCAGCGCCAGCAGCAACATCCAAATGGTGACGGCTCGCCAGTTATGCCGTTCGACGAGTGCGAACAGGAGCACCGTATCGATCAATGCCGCCGTGCCGTAGATCCACAACTGCACGTTTTCGAGCATCTGGCGACACCACCGAATTTATGAGTTCTCGACTCAATCACCGAACGCGATTCGACACATTGCATCATGAGGGTGGGGTGCCACGGGTGCCACCGACTTGGAGTCCTCGACATGGCCGTGTCTTTTGATGGAAGACACGGCCACGCCGAAGACGGTGAGACCGTGGCACCCCGAACCAAATCCAAGACTTCTACGATCGCGCACAGTCTCGTAGCAGGATCATACCGCGGACGTTTTCAAATAACCTCGCGCCGGCGACCTTGCGGAGGGCAATCACTCTTCAATTTGGGTGGCACGCCATGCATCGTTACGGTCGTGATGCCCGGCGACCTCGAGGCCAGACTTCCACGTCTGATGGAGTCAATCGACGTTCACTGCAAGTTTCGATCCATAGTACCTCTTGTGGTACAGTCTTTGACAAGACTGGCACATGCAGTTCTGCGATGCCTTGTGGCGTATGGCAGATCAGGCAAAGAGTACTCTCGGCAATGACAAAGCGATCGACGACTTCCACGTCCATCCCGGCAACCGACAGCACGTCGCCCGGTTGAATCCGCAGCAGTCTTCCTTCGACCGGTGACACGCGAATCCGGTCACCGGTCCACCAGAGCCGGATCCACTGACAAAGCTTCCGGCAAAAATTGTGGATCACGGCTGCTGAGTCGCGGGATTGATCTGTTGTCGCAGCGATTCCAGTTCCCGCTTCAGTTTCTCGGCGCGTTCCTGTTGAGCGAACGCGCGTTCCAACTCTTCCGCCGCAGGATCTTTTCCATCCATTCGATCATAGGCTTCGGCAATTGCTTCCGCTCGATCCACTTTGGTTTCCAATCGATGGAACTCGGCGAAGGCCGATGTCCCCTGAGCCCGTTCCATCGCCGCGTTGATCCGCCGTGTGGACGTTGCTCGAGTCATCCGCGCCAGCAGCAACGTGCGGCGTTGTCGCGCCTGACGGATGTTTTCTTCCAGCTTGCGGACGGAATCGCGTAGCTTCGATGTCTCGACTTGCTGCCGGTTATATTCCTGGGTTAGCGAGTCGGCGCGTTCTGAGGCAAGGAGCTTCTGGTCTAATGCCGCTTCGGCTGACGCGTTGTCTTTGCGATCGATCGCCGACTTGGCACGAGTCAGCCATTGTTCCGCCTCGTGTCGAGCCGCATCCGCCTGTTTGCGAAGTTGAATCTCGTCGGCCAGTGCTTCGGCCACGCTATGGCGGATTCCTTCCAGTTCTTCTTCCATGTCGATCAATAGTTGATGCAACATGCGCTCGGGATCCTCAAACCGCTCGCGTAAGACTGTGATATTCGATCGCATGACCAGCGAGAATTGTTCAATCCAGCTCATTGTTCATCCTTTACTGAAGAGACGGCAGCAGCGGGGTGCTGATGCCAAACGAGAAGTTCAACGCATCGACTGGCTGAGTCGGATTTCAGTCATTCCCGCCTCCGCGGGAATGACCGAGTGAAGGGTTAAGCCCACTGTTCCAGTTCGGCCGCCAGGTAACGCAGGCGAGCCAAGATCGTTTCGCGGTGGTTTTCGCAGGCCGCTCCGAGTGCGATAATCATTGCTCCCAGGGCAACACCGGCGATCCACAGGACGTTCGGTTCGTCGACGCTGCCGCGGGCGACCAGAGCGACAAGGTCGGCTAGAAGGAATGCCGTGCTGGTGTAGAGCAACATGCGGACTCGCACACCGATCGCGATCAGAGCGAGCAGCGCCGACGCTACCATCAACGTCAAGATATGCAGCCAACTGCCGGTGACAATGTTGAACGTGGGTGACACGAGGATCATCAACGATCCGACCAGACGGAGTCGGTCATGATATTGAGTGGGAATCTCGCGATTCATCAACTCCGTCAGTAGCAGAACGGAAATGCCCAGTGGAATCAGGAAGAGCTGAGGGTCCGTCCAATGCAAATCTGACCACAACAAGGCGCAGGCCGTGTTGAGCAGCACGGCCGACAAAATTCCGATTCCCAACTGCTGTCGTTCGATCGCACGCCAGAAGTAGAAGGCGGACGCACCCAGCAATGGCAGACTGTTGGCACCCGCCCACGCGACATCGAAGTGCCCAAACTGTCGCCACAGCGCGAGTGGCAGAACAGCCAGCGGGATCCAGAAACCTGATTGCTGGAACGGGTTGGTCACGACAGCGAATCGTGATGAAGGTGGAACCCAATGACCGATGCACCAGATCGCGATGCCACCGACCAGCAGGACAAATTCAATGCCGGGTTGTCTGAAATCCACCAGCCCCGTCGCTTGGCCATACCCCAATGCGGTCAGTGTGACCGCTTCGGCATACCAGACCCAACTTGTCTGTTGCGATCGCACGGCGCGAGTCATCGAAGCTCCGGCGATGGCGATCCAAGCGACAGACAGCGAGGCGATGTCGAACGCTGTCCATGCGTGCTGGCTTTTCCAGGGGAGGGCCACGTACAGCAGCCAGGCCGCGAACATCAGCAGCGACGTCTGATGAGCGTCGAGCAATTCCGAGACGCTGACCCTGCGGCGCAGCGGGCGAGACTCAAACGCCCACAAGCTAATCCCGGCGATCGCCGCTACTTTGAAATTCCATTGCAACCAATCGGTCGTCGGAAGCTGCAAGACCGAGCCCGTGAATCCCGAGCAGGTGGTGACACAGGCCGCGATCAATTGCCAATTCACGAGCGGCAAGAAGATTTCACTTGGATTTCCCCGCAGGCGAGACCTCGGCGTTAGTAACAGGCTGCACAGTGCCAAGACACCGGCAATGCGCTGCGGCCAGCCCAAGAAGGCCAGACTGAAAGCACCGATCACCAGGAAGAGCAGCGGCAACAGGAATTCGAGTGGCAACAGCAACGTTGTGATTGGCGAGGCCGAATCCTCGGTGCGGAATTCCTCGAACTCTCCTTCAGGGGTGGAACCGATGAATCGGCCCGGCGTTGCTGGACTGAGATACCGCTGGACGCCGAGTAGCACCAGTCCGGTGATGGTCCACGCAGCCAGCCACCAGGGTTGGGCAAGATCCGTTCCGAGCAGCGCTGTCAGTGTCGCTGTTACGAAGACGAAGACTCCGCCCCAGGCAATCGTGGCGAGTCCCCAACTTTTCAGTCGACGCGAAGCATCAAGTCCCCAGGCCAGCACGGCAATGCTGGTGAGCGGCAGGCTGGGAACACCTCTTGAGTGTTGGAGCGTCCAGAGCAGGAGCAACAATCCCGATAGGACCGCCAGTCCACTGGAACTGACACGGAAGGCGGCTGGTCCGAACGCTTTGGCGATCCGCGTATGATCGATTCGTGTGAGGAGCGAGCTCAATATCCATTGCCCGAGCAGCAGCCAGCACAACCCTTTCAAGTCGCCGAGTAAGTCCATTCGGTGAGGGCTGATTTGCAGGAAGATGACGTAGGTTGCGAAGACAAGCGTGAGTTCTCCCAAACCGGTCTTCAGCCATCGCCATGCGTGACTGGCCAAGAGCAGCGAGATGATCGTGGCTGCGAACCAACCTGTTCTTTCGGCCGCACTGCTGATCGGTAGACCGAAGAGCACAATCCAGGTGCCCGCGGCTGCGATCGCGCCGCCGAAGCTGAATAACTGGCAGATGCTCATGGCTTTGGTGGGCGCCAGTTCCGCGTTGTGGCGAGGCATCGCTGCGACGAATCGATCGAGGAATGCTCCGGGAAGAAGTAACAGGCTAGCTGCTATGGTCCAGATGAGTAATGACTGTTCCGGCGAGACCCTCCACATCCACACGTTCTGGACGAACATCGGTCCGCCGTAGGCCGCGGCCAGAAACGCTGTTGCTGCCGGGATCAGGTAGCGTTGGTTTCGGAATAGCATCGCCTGAACGACGAAGAGGGGACACAGCAATAGAGCGACCGGAAAGATCGCTGACGGATGAGTGAATGCCACCGCCAGCAACAGGCAGGGAAGGGTCGTCGCTGCCGTTTGCAAAGGACCGGCAAACAGGCGGTTTCCGCGGCCACGCAACCAGGCCGAGATGCCAGTGAAGACGAGGATTAATGGGGCATAGGTCAAGCCGTAGAAGGCGTAGGGAAGTCGCGATTCGCGGACTGCTGCGGCCGCTTGATCGCGCAGTTGCAGGACCAGTTCTTTGAAGAAGACGGGCGATGTTTGATAGGCGACGGCGATGCAGAACAGCATGCCCCAGACGAATGCGCGCTTCTGGGTTCGCTGAGCGACGATTCCCATCGCGATAGCCGCAATCACCGAAGTGGGGACGATCGCGGGGCTGGCGGGAAAACAGGTAAGCGCCAGCACGACGCCCGCGGCGCTGAGCATCGTTCCCAGGGCCAGTGGCCCACTGATGCTCCAGGGGATGGGGCGAACTAACCCGCCGTGACGTTGTTCAAAGGCGCGGGCCACGGTATCGGCGGTCATCAGCACCGGTAAGGCGACTAGCGTGCAGAGCAGGCCCATCCACGCTGGCGTGATATTGCCCGCGATACCAAGCAGATACACAGCGGCAAACTGAGCTCCTAACAACAAGATTGGGAAGAAGCCGAACACGCGGGGGAGTTGATGTTCTTCGGTCAGCCAGAAGACATGCCGATTCACTTTGATGGTGCCGACGGTAAAGACGGCCCACAGGAGCAGCACGACACCCAAGGACCATGCTGCGGGTAGACCCGGGACAATAGCTCCCGCGAGGCACAGGATCAGGTAGCAAGCGAAGAAAGTCGGTTGAGGCCGTCGCAGAAAATGCCCGAAGATCCGCCACGACGCGATGGCACTCCACAGCAGATTCACTCCCAGCAGACTAAGCATGCCGACATGCTGAAGCCCCTGAATTGCCGAATCGTCTTCGCGCGGTTGCACCCAGTGGAGTGCCAGGAAACTGATTGGAATCAGCAGCACCGTCAGAGCTTTCAGGACCGTTCCTGTTTTGCGCAGGCCGAGTCGCAGATAGCTGAATTCGCCCAAGGCAAAGATGGTGACCGAGTACGAGACGAGGATCAGGTATTTCCAGACCGGCGTGTATTCCACCCAGTGCAGAGTGACTAGCCTCAGCGACGAACCGAGCAGGATGCAGACGCCCAGTCCCAGCACCCACTTGATGTTCTCTTCCTGCAGAAACGCATCCATCAATCGCAAAAACGGCGATCGGCGTTCTTCGACGGGGCTGCTCATTTTGACCTCCAGCAGAATTCGAAATGGTGAGGACCATCGCATCTGGAAGGGATCGCCTATCAAGATTCATGCCGTGGTCGGACTGCGGTGAGAAGAATTGCCGCAACACGGTGACAGGATTGAATGTACGGGGATCTCGTTCAGAGATGCCTGATCAGCAGGAAGGGCATCCGCAGTCATGCGACTGCACCCCATCGCAGTTGATCTACTGCAGGGGGGACTCGACGACGCATTCAACGCGTCGACCGAATGCTGCGTTCTGCCGGCGCTGCGTGCCTTAAGGAAAGATCAGTTCGTCGACGGCGAGTTGGGAGTTCTAGACTTTTGGATTGCTGGCGGGTCTGGCGTGCCATTAGTGGATGCGAAGATTATTGTATTAGCGAGCTATTCGCTGTCACGGGAAGTCTTGCGATCGTTCCTATTGTGCGAGCTTTATTTATGGCAATATTCTGTGTCAGCCAGAGCGATCATAGGCGACTTGAGCCAATCGGATTGATTGCGCGATACCTGTTGACTGTGGCGGGATTCACAATTCTTGTCGTGGCCAATTTCTGTGCCGCGACGTTGCAAGCGGAGGGGGCTGAGAATTCGGCACCAGAGGCTTTGCTCAAACCTTGGGCTGACGCCACGGCGAGGTTTCAGAAATCGCGCGAAGCCGCATCGGAGGGGCTGATCCGATTATTGGAGCAGGCTGAAGAGAAGGCCCGGGCGTCGGGTGATTTGGAAAAAGTGAAATCCGTGAAACAAGAGCGAGCCCAGTTCCTGCTGGATCAAACGTTGCCGAAGTCCGTGAAGACTGCGACTTATGAAAAGGCGCTGGATGCGGCCAAAGCGTCGCTACGCGCGGTTGGTCAGAAAACGAAGATAGCGCTGGTGCGCCAGAAATTTGATGACGATGCGGCGATGATCGACCAGGAGCTAGGAGAGCTTGTCGGTCCTGCCAAGGTGGAACTGGTTAAGGGCAAGGCTGGTGCTTCCGGGCCACCTGATGGGCGAATCTATTGGGTCGAGAAGAAAGAAAAAGGAAACGAATTTCGTTGGATCAAGCCGTTGGAGTGGATCGAGACCACGCACGACGGGTCTGACAAGCGTTACGAGGTTAAGGAGGTCGCCAGAACCGCCGAGTATGTTGAGCTATACGACAAATTCCGCGATGTCGGAGTGCGGTTACATCGCAAGACGGCAGAGCAAGCAACGAACTATCGAGAGTCAGAGGCTAACGCGTTCGGTAGCTGGACTGAAGGGGCCTGGGTTGTTGAGCCGGTGGATGTCGTGTACCTGTCAGATCTTCAGGAAACGGCGTCAAAAGCATTCCAATTCAGCAAGAATGGAGAGATCAAGAGAGGGGAGGGTATACAGCTGATGTACCTTGACAATCGCCCGTCGCCCAAGGGCTTGCTCACGAGTCCGGCCACGAAAGACGTCGCGATGGTGAGCTACGAAATCGGCGGACTTCGTAAGAATGTTTTTCGCGCGAAAATTGGCGTCGCAGACAATGCTCGATATGACGCAGCAACCCCGCTGAAGTTTTTTGTCTTGGGAGACGGCAAGAAGTTGTATGCGTCGGAGCCAACTCAAAAATGGGGTGTTGCTCAGGAGTGCGAAGTTCAGATTCGTGGTGTGAACGAATTGGTGCTGCGAGTCGAATGCGATGGCCCCTACGATTTCGCCTATGCTGCCTGGTATGAGCCTCGATTGAGTGCCAAATAATTACAGTTATCGTGGCGGCGACAGTCGGATATCGTTCATCGACCCTGCCAATGCCATGTTTCGCAGTTGCTGCTGGCAGCCGGGTGGGATGTTGCCGGTGAACTTCAGCCGGATCTGGCGTTTGCCCATCGGCAATGCTGTGATTGAACCGAGCTGGACTCCACTTTGCTGGCAGATGTCATCGATGGCTCGGAGTGAAGATTCGGTCAACCGGCCGCGCACGACTCTGGGTTTGCCGCCACGATAGCGGATCACGAACACGACGGGAGGCCGCAGCAGATACCATCCGGCCACGATGATCGCGATCAAGACGATGGCGGGGAGGATGTTGTCCATCGTGGTCTCTCGGGATGAGAGGAGGATTGCAAATTGCGAATTTCAAAGTGCAAATTGAAAATTGCGAAGAACGGAAGAGGGTTCTTAGGGTGATCGTTTGTCAGTGGGTGCCGAGCAACTCGTCGACGGCCTGGCCGATGTCGGGGGAGCGCATCAAGGTTTCTCCGACGAGCATGGCGCTGGCTCCGCCTGCTCGCAGGCGATCGACGTCGGCTTTGGTGCGGATGCCGCTTTCGCTGACCAGCAGGGTGGATGGGGACAGCCTGGGGGCGAGGCGGATGGTGTGGTCCAGATCGGTGACAAATGTGCGGAGGTCACGGTTGTTGACTCCGACGAGAGCCGGTTCCAGCTTGAGCACGCGGTCCAGGTTTTCGGGGTCGTAGATTTCGATCAATGATTCCATGCCGAGTTCGCTGGCGTAGAAATACAGGTCGCGCAAGTGGCAATCGTCCAGGCATTCGGCGATGAGCAGAATACAGTCGGCTCCGGCGGCCCTGGCTTCGGTCACCTGATAGCGGTCGATGATGAAATCTTTCCGCAGCACCGGAATCTGGACGGCCTGACGGACGGCTTTCAAATAGTCGAGATGGCCCTGGAAGAAGTTTTCGTCGGTCAGGACGCTTAAACAGGCTGCGCCATGTCGCTCGTAGATTTGGGCAATGGTGACCGGATCGAAGTCGGCGCGGATGATGCCGGCCGAAGGGGAGGCCTTTTTGACTTCGGCAATCAGTGCGACGTCTGCTTTGGCACGCAGGGCCGCGACGAAATCTCGCACGGGCGGGGCGGATACCAACTGTTCGTTGAGGCCTTCCACAGGACGCAATCGCTTTGCTTCGGCAACCTCGCCCCGTTTGTGGTCGATGATCCGAGTCAGCACATTTTCAGCAGGATGAGACACTTCGGGCCTTGGAACTTACGATATTGGCCAGAAAGAGTGGCCATGGTTACTGATTGACGCAACTGAAATCTTATCGCTGCGCCGGTCAGGCGGGAACTGTCAGAAAGGAAGCTTCTCAGCAAGAGGTTGCTGCGAGCCGCGAGCGGTCATTGATGGGTCTCTTTCTTATCCGTGTTTCAACCGTGTCAATCCGTGGCGACCTGTCTTATGATTGGTGTTTTCGTCCGCTTGGCCTCAAAAGTCTCAATACCTTGTTGCTCGCCGCCCTTGCTTTTCCTAATGCCGGTCAGATGGTGGCGTTGCTGTTGGCCATTGTGCTGCTGTCGGCCAGCATCGCCGCGTGGGCGGGGCTGTTGATCCGGGCTCAACTGACTGGCGAGATCGGGCTAGATTGGTGCGACGAGCCGCGTGCTGACTGGACTCGTTTTCCAGAACTGACGGTTATCGCCTTGACTCTGGTTCTGATCGCTATCCATCTGCTTTCGAAGCTGGAACCGCCACCGTCGGAGCCTGTGGCTCTGACGACGGGCCGGTTGATGGTCCACGTCGCCTTTACCGGCGGGCTGGCGGCGGTGTTGGTGGCGATCCTGCTGTGCAGCCAGCGATCACCGGCGGATTACGGCATGAAGCTGCGGTCGCTCGGCTGGCAGGTTTTTGATGGCGTGTTTGGCTATTTGCTGGCGCTGCTGCCCATGGCGACGTTGATGTTCGCGACATCGCCGTTTCGAAACATCCAAAATCAGAATTCGCTGCTGACGTTGCTCGCCGAAAGTCCAGACCTGGGAACCGTGGCTGCAATCTGTCTCGCGGCAGTCGTTCTGGCACCGTTGTATGAGGAATTGCTGTTCCGAATCGTACTGCAGGGATGGCTGATCACTGTGGTCGATCCACGCTATTCGATTCCGATCGTGGCTTTGATTTTTGGTGCGATTCATGGGCTGCCCGATGGGATCGCGCTGTTGCCACTGGCTTGTGTTCTTGGATATGTCTTTCACCGGCGACACAGCTATGTGTCGGTACTCGTGATTCATGGGCTGTTCAACGCTACCATGCTGATTCTGGCTCTGCTGATCCGGGAATGATTGACTGCCGGCCAATGCCGGTTCGACCTTTGAAGAAACTGCTATGACATTTGCACCTGTTGAAGAACAACTGGCCATTATTCGACGTGGCGTTGAGAAGATTGTCCCCGAAGAAGAACTGGCGGCGCGACTGAAGAAAAGTCGTGACACTGGCGTCCCCCTGCGAGTGAAGTACGGGATCGATCCGACCGGGATCGATGTCCACTTGGGACATACTGTCCCGTTGAGGAAGCTGCGACAGTTCCAGGAACTGGGCCATCAAGCGGTGATCATCATCGGCAACTACACGGCGCTTGTTGGCGATCCGAGCGGGCGCGACCACGCTCGCAGCAAGAAGCTGACTGCTGACGAAGTGGAGGCGAATGCGCGCGACTACCTGACGCAGGTCGGCAAAGTGGTCGACATGTCCAAGGCCGAAGTGCATCGCAACGGTGACTGGTTCGGCAAGATGAGCTTTGCGGACGTGATCCAGCTGTGCGGGAAAGTGACGGTCGCTCAAATGCTGACTCGCGATGACTTTGCCAAAAGGCATGCGGCGGGAACGCCGATCTTTATGCACGAGTGCCTGTATCCGATCATGCAGGCCTGGGCTTCGGTGGTGATCAAATCGGACATTGAACTGGGCGGGACCGAGCAACTGTACAGTTTCATGCTGGCTCGCGATCTACAACGCGATCAATCGTTGCCGCAACAGATTGGCGTCATGTCGCCAATCCTGGTTGGTCTGGATGGCGAACGTCGGATGGGGAAGAGCCTGGGGAACTACATCGGTATCGCTGAGTCGCCGTATGACATGATGAAAAAGTTCATGCAGGTTCCCGACGGCGTGATGAAGATGTACTTCGAATTGCTGACGTCGATCTCGATGGAAGAGGTCGACAAGATTATGGCGGGACACCCGAAAGAGGCGAAGATTCGGTTGGCACGCGCTGTCATTTCGGGTTATCACTCCGAACAAGCGGCGGACGAAGCGGCCGACCGCTGGCAACGCGAAGTCGGCGGCGGCGAGCTTCCGGCTGACATTCCGACTGTCACGCTCAGCCTGGCCGCATTGAAAACGCAACTTCCACAGTGCGAGGCGGATTTGTCGCAGAATAAGCTGGCGGCGAATCAATTGTTGAAGGCGATGGGGTTGTCTCCATCGACCAGCGAAGCTTCGCGCCTGATCGCTCAGGGGGGCGTCTCGGTCTATCGTGACGGGCAACCGGTACCCGTGACCGATCCGAAGTCGGTCTTGTCACTGGAAGACAACATGCTCGTGAAAGCGGGTAAGAAAAAGATCGCTCGGTTGAATCTTCAGAACTAGTGCTGGTAGCACTGACGTGTCGCGTTGAAGCATGGGTTAGACCAAGCAGTTTTCTGCTCGCGGGACGCCAAAATTAAGTGGGATGCGCTCTAAACAACAACCTCTTGGGAATACATCATGGAACGCCGTGCTTTTCTGCAAACGACATTGGCCACCGGAGGAATCGCCGCCATGACCGGAGCGACGTTGGCTGACGATGCCAAGCCCAAGGCGAGTCGCGAATTCTTCGAACTGCGGGCTTATACATTGAAGCCTGACAAGCAGAAGGCGATTGACGGTTATTTTCGTGATGCGTTGATTCCAGCGCTGAACCGACTGGGGATCAAACAAGTCGGTGTGTTCTATGAAACTCCGGCTCCGACGCCTGCGGTTGCGCATCTGTTGATCCCCTATCAGAGTCTGGACCAGATGGCTGCCGCCAAGGTCGGTCTGGAGGCGGACGCCGAATATCTGAAGGCCGCCGCCAAGTACCTGGCGATTCCGGCGGCGGATCCTGTCTACGATCGAATCGAAAGTTCGCTGCTGCATGCGTTCGAGACGATGCCGAAATTGGAAGCCCCTGACAAGAAGGGACGACTGTTCAATCTTCGCATCTACGAAAGCCACAACGAAGCGGCTGGTCAGAAGAAGATTGAAATGTTCAACAAAGGCGAAATCGCGATCTTCCGCCGGGTTGGTCTGACGCCGGTGCTGTTCGGTGAAGCGGTCGTCGGGACTCGGATTCCGAACCTGACCTACCTCTTGGCGTTTGACGACGATGCCGCTCGGACCGATGCCTGGAATCGCTTCCGCAGCGATCCCGAATGGCTGAAGCTGAAAGCGATTCCTGAATACGAAGACAAACGAATCGTGTCGAAGATCACCAACAAGCTGCTGACGCCAGCGGAGTATTCGCAGATCTAGTGCGAGATTCTTAATCCGTGCTGTGTAACGATCTGTGGTTAATTCTTCTTGGCTTTGACGCAGCGGAATCCCACGGCATCATCGGCTTCCGTGACGGAGTATTTGCGGCGGGCACCGCTGGTCAGGAAGTCGTATTTGTCCTTCCAGGATCCGCTGCGCAGGACGATGAAGTCGGCGTCTCCTTTGGCTGCGGAGCCGTCAATGGGCGCCCCTTCATAGCTATCGGCCCAGGCGTCGGCGGTGAACTCCCACAGGTAGCCGTGCATATCGTAGAGGCCCCAGGCGTTGGGCTTCAGGGCTCCGACGGGGGGATCATTGCCGGCGGCGTTGCCAGTGTGCCAGCCGTACTGATCGAGCAACAGGGCTTTGCGAGACTTCGCGCTGCCTCCGGCCGCTTCGATCTCGGCAATCAGCTTGGCAGCGTCTTCTTTCGAGACACCTGATTTCAGTGGCTTGGGCAATCGTTCGACGAAGTCTTTGGCTTCTTTCAGTCCCAGGCCTGTCTGTTCTCGGACAAGCTTGATCATCCCGATTTTGCTCTCGCCGAATCCCGTCAGGATAACATCGACCAAGTCTTTGCCGTTATCGGCTTCGTCGCCGAAGCTGTATCGCGTGTTCGTTCCGGCTCGGCAGCAGTATTCCCATTCCGCTTCGGTCGGCAGGCGGATGATTTCGTTTTCGGCAAGCAGTTTTTGCTGCCGCAAGGCCTGTGTGATCTTCTGGCAAAAGTCATTGGCGTCTTTCCAAGACATCATCTCGACAGAGTTGCGAGGCCCCTTCCAGCGACTGGGATTGGTTCCCATGATCGCTTCATACAGATCCTGAGGAACTTCGTACTTCGCCATGGCAAAGCTGTACTTGAACGTCACCTCGTGTCGTGGTTGCTCGTGTTTTCCTCTTTCGGAGCCCATACGGAATGAATCGGGAAACTTGCCTTCGCCCGGCGTGATGGCGACGAATTCATCGGCGAAGGTCTTCAGCAGCGCCTTCGTTTTGTCGTCAGCAGGTTTGGCATCGTCGGCGTTGGCGATGATAGATCCTGCCTGCGTCAACAGGAGGCAGACGGCGATGATCCAGCAGACTCGTCGAAGACCAGAGGACATAAGTTGTTCCTGTTTGTTTGTTCCGAATCGCTTCAGTCCCACAGCGCACGAATACCATAGAACGCCGTATCTTTCACGCGACGCGCGAACTCTTTCATTACGTTTGTACGAGGGTCGGCGCAATAAGTCATGCTCAGCATGATTCGGAGGTCGCCTTCGGCAGTCGGGCTGGCTTTGTGTAACACGCGAGCCCCCTCGAATATCACGATCGTATTTGGCGACGTGCAGTACACCTGATCCCGGCCATCGGGAAGCTTTCTCAGATAGTTGCTTTGCGACAGTCCCCCGGTGGCGGATTCGTTCGCGAGCGACAACAGCACCGTAAAGTGGCGACCCCGATAGAAATTGTGATCGTAGTGCCAGTTGATGTGATCGCCTTTTTCTTTATAGCACAGGATCGACAGCGAACTTTGGTCTCCATCGGGCGTGGGGAAGACCGGCATCCCGACGATTGTTGCTACCCATTCCTGCACGACCGGCGAATGATAGAAGCCCAGGCAACCGGGCGCGTGGGAGTGGATCTTTTCATAAGAGAGTGTGCGGCCCTTCTTATGAGTCGGAATAAAGCTTGGCGTCATATAGGGGACACTACGTTCCGCTTCACTTCTCAACGATTGCAGGCATTCGGGTGAGACGAAGTTTTCAATCCGAACGATGTATTCGCGTTTGAATGCGTCAGTCAGCGAGCCAGGTTCGACTGCCGATTGAATCGTCACAGGGTATTGATCGACATCTTCCTGACGTTGGACGGCGAGTTCAGCAAGCAGACGACGGCGGTGACGACGGTGTCGGATGAGCACCGTCAACGGGATGGAAATCAAAACTGCGGCGGCGATGGCCCAGCGCCACATAGAGTTTGCTTTCTGGACTGATTCGAGCACGGAGCGAAATGCAGGCCGCTATTTTTTGAGTCGCCGACGACATCGTCAAGACACATCGAGTGAAGCCGAGGGGTTTAACGCGGAATACATCGAAAACGCATCGACGTGTGGGGTGGGCTATCGACGTGATGCGCTGACCTACTGCTTCCGGTCCCACTTCGGCTGTACAAACAAATCAGAGATAGAGATCTTGAACCCGGGCAGGAACGGTTCGCCTTGAAGCGTTTGTGTTTCTTTGAACATCCGTCCCGAGGTCGGGGGGTGAAACTGATGCACATGCTTCGTGATCGGATCGATCACCCAGACTCCCTTGATTCCCGCTTCCAGATACCCTTTGACACGCTCGGACATCCCGTCGCGTCGATCATTCGTGGAGGCGACTTCGATGACGAGGGCCGGGGCCTCCGTGGCGATCAAGTTGTCGGCCTGGGCAAAGCGATCTCCTGATTGGAAGCATGAGATCGCGGGACAACGAATCGTGACCGGATCATGTGCCAAGACCAGCGGCAACTCAAAGCAAGCGTAGGTATCGGCTGATGACTTCAGGTACTTGGCCAGCGGTTGCGACAGATTTCGGACCACATCGCCGTGCAGTTCGTCTGGAGGGTCGAGACGGATCAGGCGACCGGCGACCAGTTCGATCCAACGATCTCCCTCAAGCAATCGGTCTTCATATTGCTGGACGGTCATGGGTCCAGTGGATTCGGGAGTCGGGGGCATGGACGACCTTTGTAATGCTCAGGCGTGCGAGAAGGTTGACGGTATTGTATGTTCAAAGTGGTACGAAGGCACGTCGATCGAACAACGTCGCGGGCCTCTCGAAACGGACTTTCATTGGGTGGCGGAGTTCTTCGCTGAGAACGGCGTCGGTCGAGGAGTTGAGAGATGCGGATTGCCGTGATCGGGGCGTTCGGCCAACTGGGCAGCGATTTGATGCCGTTGCTTGGTGAGCGAGGGATACCGCTGGGACATCAGGACATCGAACTCGCCGAGCCAGACAGCATTGCGTCTGCGCTGGGAGCTCGACAGCCGACGCATGTGATCAACTGCGCGGCCTACAATCTGGTCGACAAAGCGGAAGACGAGCCGGAAGTCGCGTTTCGAGTGAACGGGTTCGGCACGCGGAATCTGGCGAAGTGGTGTGCATCACAAAAGATTCCGCTATTGCATGTCAGCACCGACTATGTGTTCGGACTGGAGCAGGGCGATCGACCTTGGCTCGAGACCGATCCGACCGGGCCAGCGAGTGTCTACGGGACTTCGAAACTGGCGGGTGAGATCTTCGTTCGCAGCCAGTGCCCTCAGCATCTCGTCGTCAGAACGTGCGGGCTGTATGGCCATCGTGCTGCTCGCGGGAAGGGGAACTTTGTCGAAACGATGCTGCGCCTGGGTCGCGAACGCCCGGAACTTAAGATCGTCGCTGATCAATACTGCACGCCGACTTCGACCGCGGACCTGGCCGTGGCGCTGGCCCAGTTGATCGAAAGCGACGAATGGGGTGTGTATCACGCCACGAACGCAGGCCAATGTTCCTGGTTTGAATTCGCGTGCGAGATCTTCCGGCTGGCGAACCTTCCCGTGAAAGCGATCCCGATTCCGGCCGCCGAGTATGCACTGAAGGCGCGTCGGCCTGACTACAGCGTCTTGGATTGCACGAAGCTGCAGTCGGTTCTGGGAGTGCCGCAACCGTCATGGCAGGATGCGCTGGCGCGCTATGTTCGCGATCGCATCGCCGCGAGCTGAAAAGGAGTGTTGGCTCGGTGAAATGGCCGGGTTGGAGATTTCCGAAATCTAAATTGATCCGATCGCCGTCGATTTACGTACAGTAGAGGCACATCTCTCGACGGCGAACTCGGAGTCTCCGAGATGAACGAGAATCCAGGCCTCAATTTGAATTCCGACGACATCGCGCCCTACCAGGCGGACGATGCGTTGAGAACCGTTGTGTTCGAGCCGGTCGCGATTGGCGACGGCCAGCACTATTCATGGCCTTCTTCAACCTCTCCATCGCGATCCGGCAGTCGCAGTGCGCGATATGCTGTCCTGCGGTGTTTGAGCAGGCAAGGTGAGTGAACTTGCAAGGAAACTAACGCATCATCGTCGGCCAAAGAATCACTGACAACAGGGAGACTTCGATGACAGACAATCCTTATGCCAGCCCCGGTCCTGAGAACAATCCCACACCATTGAAGGCGCGTTGGAGATTCGGTTTGTTCCATCTGCTGAGCATCGTCGTGATCGGAGGTGTGGGGTTTGCTCTGCTCCTGCCCGCTCAACGTCGCGCCCGACCAGCGGCGAAAAGGACGCAGTGCAAAAACAACATCAAGCAAATCGGATTGGCACTGCACAACTACCACGACCACTACGGTACATTCCCGCCGGCCTATACCGTTGATGCAGATGGAAAGCGGCTGCACAGTTGGCGGACGTTGATCCTTCCGTACCTTGATCAGACACCCTTGTACAATAAGATCGACCTGTCAAAAGCTTGGGACGATCCAGTCAATATGGCGGAGTTTGATCAGGCGCATGTGCATGCCTATCGCTGTCCATCTTCCCCGGGGCCAAGCACTCACACTTCTTACATGGTGCCAATTGGGGCTCATACCTGTTTCCCGGGTGCTGTCTCCAAATCCATGTCTGAGATTACAGATGGGACCAGCAATTCCGTCATGGTGATTGAAGTGGACTCGGAGAAGTCCGTTCCCTGGATGTCCCCCACGGATGTGGATGAACAATTCCTCCTGAGCCTGGGTCCAAAGAGCAAAGTTTCGCATACGGGTGGTTTGAACACGCTGTTGGCAGATGGATCTGTTCGATTTCTGAGTTTCAACCTCGATCAGAAAGTTCGTCGCGCTCTGATGACGATCGATGCAGGGGATACCGTCGGCGATTTCTAAACGACTGTGCGCGATCAGCTGTGGATGCAGTTGCTCGATTTATGGAAGGGAAACGAAATTGACTGACAACCCGTACGCCAGCCCGAATCCAGAGAACAAGCCCGCTCCTTTGAAGGCGGGATCAAAATTCAATTTTCTCCATCTGTTGTGGATCATCCCCATCGGGTTGATAGTGATCGCATTGTTCATTCCCGCTCCCAGACGAGGTCGAGAAGCAGCACGACGAACTCAGTGCAAAAACAATCTCAAGCAGATCGGTTTGGCGTTGCATAACTACCACGACATCTATGGAGCTTTTCCTCCGGCATACACCGTAGATTCCAACGGTAAGCGATTACACAGTTGGCGGACGTTGATCCTTCCCTTCATTGATCAGGCACCTCTTCACAAGAAGATCGACTTGACGAAGGCGTGGGATGATCCGGTGAACGCAGAAGCCGCGAAAACGCCGTTACACGTGTATCATTGTCCATCTGCTCCAGGTCCAAGCACTCACACATCCTACGTGGTCATCACCGGTGTCGATACTTGCTTCCCCGGCGCGGTCTCGAAGGCTTTGTCTGAGATCACAGATGGGGCTGCTAATACGATGATGGCAATCGAAGTCGACTCAGAGAAATCTGTCCCTTGGATGTCACCGGCGGATGTGGATGAGAATTTCTTTTTGAATGTGGAACCGAAGAGCAAGACTTCGCACGCTGGCGGCATGCACACGTTGATGGCGGACGGACTAGTTCGATTTGTGAGTTACAACCTCGACGTGAAAGCCCGACACGCTCTGATGACGATTGATGCCGGTGACACTGTCGGCGAATTCTAAACGACAGTGCGAGATTCCGTTTAGGGA
>CBIHQO010000004.1:0-28018 GCA_966211735.1 uncultured Schlesneria sp. | reverse complement strand
TGCGGACCCAGGCAAACACGCGTTATGCCGCCTGGCGAACCGTGAACGCGCGAACCGGCGAATACAATCCAACTCCCCGTTATTGGCCAGCCAGTGCTCCGCTGACCACAAATGCGGGACTGGACCTGCCGCAGTCCAGTCAGCTTTGGGATGCACAACCGGCATTACTCTGCCCCTGTATCCGTGGGCCGCAACTGACCGCTCCCAGTGCGGAAGTCGCCGTGAATGTGCCGGGGCGCATGGAGATGGATGGCACTGTGCTGGATGGTAATGCCGTCCTGGAAAGGCCCGTCCCATTACTGAAAACGGCTCTGCCAGGTGGGAAATTCCGGTTTAACCTGAAGCAAGATGTCTTCGACAATCAATGGCAGTTCTACTCACTGGGAATCGGCTGGAATACTGATATCCGGGCGGATGTCTGGTGGGATATTGAACACTCGGACCTGTCTTCGCTGGACGGAGCAGTCGATTCCAGCCTGCAAATGTTGAACGCGAATTTGCAGGTGTTGCAGTCCAATCCGAACCAGCAAGATCTGTATCCCCTCGACAACGACGATGAATTCAAGCGGTATAATAGTACTTGGCGACCACCGGACTTCTATCCGCGATTGGGCGGGATGTGTGAATCGAATCCAGACACTGTCTATACCAGCGCCGTCTCGCGATTCCATAAAGATGGAAGTCCGAACCGCGGATCGTTGCTCAGCCGCATTGATAACCTGCCCTGTACGATGTCAAACAGTTTTGAGGATCTGTACAAAGAGTGGATCTGTGAACTGGAAATGTGTGGATTCAGTGACAATGGCATCGATCCATTGCGGCAACGCTACAAAGATCTGGCTCAGTTCATGCAGGCCCAAAAATGCAACGGGGCGCCGAGCGGTCAGTTGACTCGTTGCGAGTGCCCTGAGAAGACGAACTGCGCATGCCCGCCCTCTCCGATTGGAGTCGGCCATTGAGTTCCCCCGCGCCCCCGGCTTCATCGCTCGGTCGCCGGTTGACTCGGCGTGCCGTCGATTTGTTGGTAATAGGGTTTGTGTTGACCGTCGGGTTGTCTGTCGGTCGGCAATTGATCGAGTGGTGGCGAACGGATTCCAGTTCGTTAACACCCGATTTTTCAGGTCTGACTGCAGTCGATCTTGATTGGAACCATACCCCTGTAACACTGCGGTTCGGGGACTCCGCCACGGCGATGGAACGACGCCCGTTTCAAGGGGCACGCAAACAACTGGAAGACGAACTGACGCGAATTGGTCAATCGCTCGTCGTGGCCAGTGAAACTCCAACGCTGCCAATAGAAGAAGCGGAACAAGGCTGGCTGACGGCGCTCGAGGCGACCCCGGCAGTCCTGTGGGATTCAACGCGGGGAAACGTCTATCGCCGTAAAGAACCGTTGCCATCATTTGTGGCGACGCGATTTATTGAGGGATCCGGTGATGACGCAGGGAAGCAGCGAATTGTCGCTTGGGGCCTGGGCTTTCCGACATCACCGGGCGACTGGACGATTTACGTCTTCCGCCCCGATTCGGCCAGACCCACTCCAGCAGCGCCCTCTTCCCTGCAATTGCCCGACGATTCACGCAATATCACCGATCTGCATGGCGTCGACGGATGCCGGTGGCGGATCATCCAGGGTCGCGGCGACATCGCCGGTTGGGTACAACACTTCGAAGTTCAATACGGTCAAAAGTTCGTCGTCTCCAAGTCGATCAGTCCACAAGCAGCCAGTTTAAAAATCCGACGCGACCAGTTTGTGACCGACATCCAGATTCGGCGAGAGCCGGATGATCGGTTGACGGGGGTGATCTGGTCCGCGCCTGAAAGGAAATCGCAATGAAGGGTGTCCAAGGATTGCTGTTGTCGCTCGGCCTGGGGCTGGCCGGTGCCATCTGCAACTGGATGTACTTGGAACGCCTGGCGGGCAAGGAAAACCGCGTATCCTTCATCGCGATCAAGGCCGATTACCAGATCAACATCGGCGACACGCTACGCGAAGATCAGTTGACAAAGATCGACATCCCGCAAAGTGCGGTGGGCAATCTCGATCAAGTGGCCCCTCGCTGGAAAGATCTGTCGCTTGTTGTCGGAGCCACGTCGACTCGCAGCTACCGCGGTGGCGAACTGGTGTTGCAGCAGGATATCCGCACACCGGGTGCGAAAGATCTGAACGAGAAGATCGGCAAGAATGAAGTCGCGATCTGGATT
This sequence comes from uncultured Schlesneria sp., assembly GCA_966211735.1. Lineage (GTDB taxonomy): Bacteria > Planctomycetota > Planctomycetia > Planctomycetales > Planctomycetaceae > Schlesneria. The sequence goes on along the minus strand of CBIHQO010000004.1, from coordinate 25,813 downwards.
CCAATCGACATGCGGACGTTCAACTCGGCGCGAGTGAATCCCAACGACGAGGTGTCATTTGTACTGCCCCGAATCGGTGGTCCAACTCAGATTCCAGTCGCCGATAACAATCAGACCCCACCGACAAACTCGAACAGTGAAATCGTCGGACCATTCCGGATCCTGGAAATCGGCAATCGAACGGGGCGACCGGAAGTTCAACGTGCTGCCGGAGCGAGGCAGTCGATCGACAGCTCGATTACCGTTGTTGCCAAGCTCGAAAACGGTCGCCTCGATGCCAAGAGTGAGCGAGTAACCGAGTACATGCGTTCGACTAAGTCACAGGGCCTGCAGGTGATTCTGCATCCGAAGAACTGATGCCGGCCAAGCGACATAGCGCGATCAGCAACCTGCTCGGAGTCCGCTCAAGACTGGATACGAAGTACGGAATGGTGCGTTGCGCGGTGATGTCCAACAATCGCCGGGGATGTCGGCATACGACGCCCCCCGGCGTTGCGAATTACGTTCATTTCTACCAGAAGTGAGAGAGTGCGATAAACGGTGGCTCGACTCACACGATCTTGAAGAAGTTCAGCCAATTGGTCATGGTCCATTGCTTCACCGCTTTCAAACATCGCCTGGACGACCAATTCGCGTTCGGGGGTGAGTCGCATTCCTTTCGACTCCATAAATCGGCGCAGCGATTCAATCGCGTCTCGTACGATGCATTGAGAGCCGATATTTGCTGGACCATGCCACCATTCTGCGGACTCGCGTGGCTTTAGGAGTTTGCGGAAACCAAGACTGAGCCGCCCCATGGTCCATCTGGCGTTGACGTCCTGCAACGGGCGAATGTGTATCTGGTCGTTCTCATCCTGAAACTGCATCGCATCGATGCCGAGTGGCCCAAAGTATCCTAAACCCCTGATGCGCCGAGCCGCCTGCAGCGCGATATCGATGGCCAGGCCCCAGTCTGACGGGCGCAGGACGACGTGCGACTGCTCAGTGACCAAAGAGGGAAGTCGGCTGCCACAGTACTGTCCGCGTTCATCCGCGATCATCGGCACGACTTCCAGCAAGATCGGTTCCCCTTCGCGCGGGATGTCGATCTGGATACCGACTTCAGTGACGTTCTTGACCCAAGGTTCGAAGAAGACGATGCCATTTGATTTCAATCGTTTTTCGATCCAGCTTCGATCCGCTCCTTGCGGGATGCCACAGCCAAGCAATCGTTCGCGGCCGGACATACCGAATTCGGCCTTGATGACCCAGCGGGCACCTTTAGCTTGCAGGGCGATATATCGTTCAATCTGGTCGAGCGAGGTCGCTTCCCCTGAGAACGGCAGGCCGACTCGCCATTCTTGTTCGAGTTCCGACGAAAGCCGCCGCGAGTTGGCGGCGCGGACCGCTTGATCTGGCGGGTCGTTGCGAATCCAACCGTGGCTATCACATAACTTCCGGATGTCATCGGTCCAACCCCACGGGATGCATTCCACGCCGGAAGGAACGTCATTGAGCGAAACGATTGGGATGACTCGCGGCAGCCCGTTTGCAACAGCCTCTTCGAAGAAGCTCGGCTCAATCAGTTCGGGCGTCCAGAGGTAGTCGCCATCGTCGGCAATCGCCAGCCAGGATGTGGCAAGCTCCGCGTTCAGACGCTGTAACTTCGCTGGCAACTGGCGACCTGGTGCAGCCAGACGATGCTCAAAATCAAAGTTTCCGATAAACAGTCGCGGCATGATCAACTCAGTCACGCGAAGCAGCCGCCGGTGAAGGCTCTCTCGGCCAGATCACGATCAATGCTAGCAAGGCGAGAAGTGGCATCCAACAGACTGTCGACATTCCGTAAGCATAAGCGAGACCTTTGTAGGCGTCTGGCGTCTGATCGACGAAGTGACCGAATCGCCAATGCCACAGCGACGGAAAGATCCACGCGATCGTTCCCAAAGTTCCGGAGACCTTGCCCTGATGAGCCACGGAGAGCTCTTGCGTGAACGTATAGTAGCAGGGGAACAAGCCCAGTGATCCGACGCCGACAATCATCAGGACAGCCACGAGTGCGGGGCCCTTGGGGAGCAGCGGGATCAAGCCGCCACTTGCGACCAGCAGCGAACACGCACCAAAAATGGCAAGTCGCGACTTGTGAGCTGTCAGCCCGCGGCGACAGAGCCAAGCTGTCGCGAAACCCGCACTGATGCAACCAACGTCCGTCATCACATTGAACCAGAAGTTTAAGTCCAGGCTTTCCAGTTCACTGTATTCGCGACCTCGAATCAGAAACTTCTGCATCCAGACGCGGAATTGATGCCAGCAAAGATTGATCGCGATCACCATGATCACCAGTGCGATGAATTTACGTGAGCAAACGACATTCAGAAACGACTGAGGCAACGCGGCATCGCTGGTCGAGTCACTCCGTTGGTCTGCGGATGTGGCTTGGAGATCTTGATTCCACAGCGAGATCAACCAGAGAATTGCCCACACCACGCCGATCGCTCCAACGATTTGAAAGGCGGGTCGCCAGCTTCCCGGCCGGTCGTCGACGACCAGCGATTTGATGATCAGTGGCGTCACCATCGCCCCGATCGCCGTCCCACTCTGTAAGACGCTGTTTCCGAGCGTTCTCTTGGACGAAGGGAGTAAGCGTTGCGTCGTCTTCAGCGCGCAGGGCCAATGCCCGGCCTCGAACAATCCCAATAGCAAACGGCAGGCAAGCAACCCGGAGAAGGTGGTGACAAGACCTGTCGCAAATCCCATCATCGACCAGAGCAGCAGGACAATCGGGTACAGCCACTTCACATTCGTACGGTCTGCGATAATGCCGAATAAGGTCGCCCCGATTGCGAATGCCAGGCCGAACGCCATTTCGAGCGACCCATAGCCCGCTTCGGTCAGCTTGAACTCCCGTGTGATTCGCTCGGACGTATTCGACAACGTCTGGCGATCCATGTAGTTGATCGTGCTAGCCAGCAGCAGCAAGAAGCAGATCCACCAAACCATGGCCTGCGAACGTTCAGGGGGAGCAGGCACACGTCACCTCGCGGGAGAAGGCGATTGCAAATTGCGAATTGCAAAGTGCAAATTAGAAATTGGAACAGCCTGAGGAGGCGTCGATGTTCGTTCTGTGCCTCTCTCTTCACTTTGCAATTTGCAATTCTTCTCACTCCCAAGAGTGGCCATCCCAGGCGATCACCTGTTCGAGGAACTGTGTCACCCCCGTCGAGAATGTCTGGAACAGGTATTCCCCTTTCTCAGCGGTCGCGAATTGCGGGCTGCCGATGTGACCGGGGACTGTTCGATCTTTGGTGATCCAGCCGCGATAGGCGGGTTCGAAAGCGAACCCGAACGGGACTTCCTGCAGCTTCGTGATATCTTTCACCAAGTGCGGAGCCAATCGCAGGATCATGGAGGTTTCCCATTCGCAAGCATGCCCCATCTGCGACTGGACCAGATCCGAGCGACTCTTATTTGGATTGGCGCTATCCCAATAGGTGGCGAACAGCAGCAGCAAATCTGTTCGCGTTCGATGACGCTGGCGAGCTTCGAAGAGCGCCTGCTTGCCAGGTGTCGTGTTGCCGCCGTGGCCATTCAAAAACACAATTCGCTTGAAACCGTGCGTGATCAGGTTGTCTGTCAGGTCGTTCAGGAGATCGAGGTAGACTCGCGGGGTGGCTGATAATGTACCAGGGAAGTCGATGTGGTGGTGCGAGTTGCCCAGCCACATCAGCGGTGCGACGAGAACTTTGTCCTGCAGCGTGTCGCCAACTCGCCGGACGACTTCCCCCAGCAGCATGCTATCGGTGAAAACGGGAAGATGTTGCCCATGCTGTTCGAGAGCGGCGACAGGGACGACGACTGGAAGATCGCGCGACAACTTGTCGACCTCGGACCAGGTCAAATCGGTCAGATTCATGCGGAGCTTTCGGGAGACTGGCGGGTGGGGGCAGCGGGGAATTCAGCGTCATCATTTGACGAGGCAAGTCGCCATCCTGCAAGCACACGCATCAAGTTTTTCCGACACGACCGCCGGATCGCTGGCAATTGGCCGATCGAAACCGATACTGGTCATAGAAACTTAAGGAGCCTAGACAATGACCACCTCTTTTCCGCACGAGTCGCCGATTATGGCGCCCTCGATGCTGAAGTGTGACTACGCGAATTTGCAGCAGGAAATTGATCGATTGGCCGCAGCGAATACGCATTGGCTGCATTGGGATGTGATGGATGGCCATTTCGTTCCCAATTTGTCGTATGGGGCCTTGCTGATCGAGAGTATTCGCTCGAAAACAAAGGCGTTTTTTGATGCTCACCTGATGATCTCGGACCCCGCCCGTTACCTCGACGACTACATCAAAGCGGGCTGCGATGCGATCACATTCCATATTGAAGCGGTCCCCGAGCCAACTGAGCTGCTGAGGCGGATCCGCACAGCTGGCAGGAAGGCCGGTTTGGCGATCAATCCGGGGACGCCCGCATCGCGTGTCGAGCCATTTTTGCCGATGTGCGATCTGGTGCTGCTGATGAGCGTCGAACCCGGTTTTGGGGGGCAGAAATTTAAGCCCGAGGCACTGGAGAAGGCGAAGTACCTGAAACCACGGTTGGCACCGGGGACTTTGCTGTCGATTGATGGCGGAATTGGTGTCGATACGATCGGCTTGGCCGCGGCCGCCGGCTGTCAGGTGTTTGTGGCGGGCAGTGCCATTTTTGGCGAAGCCGATTATACTTCCGCAGTTCAAAACCTGCGGCGGCTTGCGGGTCATGTCGCCTGAATTGTCGACTAGATTCTTTCGTCACGTGAGGAACGCGTTTTACGCGCATGATTTTGGTGAGCGACCAACGGGAGCGGTGATGTCAGCTTCCGAGCAGTCACTCGATTTGGGTTGAGGGCACTGCCCTCATTAGAAGGCATGTGGGATGAGTGCTGTCACCATGAGCGATGCCGATCAAAGCGGCGAAGTCCCGCGTAAAAAGCGCGGCGTGCCGGAAGGGCTGTGGATTTCCTGCGAGGACTGCAAGAATACAGTCTTTCGAAAGCAGGTCGAAAAGAACCTGTTCCTTTGCCCGGACTGCAACTACCACTTTACGGTGCCGGGCCGAATTCGAATCCAGCAACTGCTGGACGAAGATAGCTTTGAAGAATGGTTCACCAACCTCAAGCCGAAAGATCCGCTCGGATTCGTTGATACGAAACCGTACAAGGATCGATTGGTCGCCGAGCAGAAGAAGTCGGGTTTGACGGAGGCGTGCATTGCCGGTCGCGGATATATGCGCGGTCGACCGCTGGTGTTCGCTTTGACAGATTCGTCGTTCATCATGGGAAGCATGGGATCGGTCGTTGGCGAGAAGCTGACTCGATCGGTCGAAGAGGCGACGCGACTGAATCTGCCGCTGGTCATCCTGAGTGGATCCGGCGGCGGGGCTCGCATGCACGAGGGGATTTTGTCGCTGATGCAGATGGGCAAGGTCTCCGCTGCTCTCGCCAAATATCACGATGCGGGGGGACTCTTCCTGTCCGTACTGACCAATCCGACGATGGGGGGCGTGGCTGCCAGCTTTGCATCGCTGGGCGATATCATTATTGCGGAACCGGAAGCCTTGATCGGTTTTGCCGGACCTCGCGTCGTCAAAGCAACCTGCAAGATCGATCTGCCAGCAGGCTTTCAGACGAGTGAATTCCTGCTCGAGCACGGCTTCATCGATCGAATCGTTCCTCGGCCAGAACTGCGGACAGAAATCTCGCGCATGATCGACTACTGCGGGATGTAACGCCGCATTTGATTTCCTGAATTCCCGATCGCCTGCATCACTCGCTTCGGACGTTGTTCATGCTCGAATTCTTCAAGAAGCTGATGCAGGGCCGATCCAAGGTGCCGAAACTGGACGTCACCAAACGCTTCCAGTTAGTCAGTCGCGTTGGCCAGGGAAGCATGTCGAAGGTTTGGCGTGCCGTGGATGGCTACAACGGTCGCACGGTCGCATTGAAGCTGCTGGACATCGAAAAGACCAAGCGTCTGGAAGCTCGCTTCAAAGGAATTAAAACTCCGAAGCCGACTGAAGGTGATGTCGCCCTGAAGCTGAAGCATCCCCACATCGTCCAGACTTTCGAAGTGGGAATCACGACCAATAACGAACAATATCTGGTGATGGAGTTCGTCGAGGGAGTCAGCCTGAGCTATCTGGTGGATGTCCAGAATGAAGTCATGCAGCGTCACCGCCTGAAGTTCATGATCGAACTGGGCGAGGCGATCGAATACTTTCATCGCCAGAACTGGATCCATCGAGACATCTGTCCGCGGAATATCCTGCTCGACACAGACTACTCGATCAAGCTCATTGATTTCGGTCTGGTCGTCCCGAACACTCCCGAATTTCAAGCTCCCGGGAATCGCACGGGGACCGCCAACTATATGGCCCCCGAATTGATTAAACGGCAACGGACCGACCAGCGAATCGACATCTTTTCGTACGCGGTCACCTGCTACGAGATGTACGCCAAGAGACTGCCGTGGGAAGCGGCCGAGACGTTGGATGCGGTCGTCCAGCACATCAACAACCCTCCCGAAGATCTAAAGCGACATTGTCCTGACATCGACCCGCGAGTGGCGCACGTGATCATGAAAGGCCTGTCTGTCGAACCGCGGGACCGCTGGCAGACGATGGGACAATTGCTCGATAAGCTACGCGAGGTCCGTGCGGACGAAACGGTGAAACCAGCACCAGCAGCGAAACCGAAACCGAAGAGCAAGTAGACGATTTGCGATCTTCGCGCTGGATGTGAATCACCAAAGAGCCTCTTCGCTCCGAATGGAAGCCAATTCCGCCTCCAGCTCTTTCACGCGTCGTTGAAGCCCTTCAATGACCGGAACGATCTGACTCTGTGAAAACCGCTTGTGGATGTGCTGGTGACAGTTCACGTCCCAGGCTTCGAGTGTGAACACGATCGCTCGTTCCACCTTGCCTGGATAGGCGGGATCGCGCAGCTTTTCAAGCAGAGCCAGATCATCTTCAACGACCTTCGCCGTGCCCCATAGCTTCACTCGCTGACTGTTGGCATAGTCCATCAGGAAGATGAACGCCTTGGGATTCTCCGATAGGTTGCCGAGTGTGATGTATTGTCGGTTGCCTCCAAAATCCGCGAATCCCAGCGTGTGTTCGTCGATGACTCTTAAAAAGCCCGGTGAGCCCCCGCGATACTGGATGTAGGGCTGGCCCGCCGCGTTCGCCGTGCCCAGATAAAACATGTCCAGTGTCGCCAGGAATTCGGCCAGCTCATCGGTCACGCTGGTTTGCCAACCGTACCCGTTCTCCATACGCGCGTACTTAACTCGCGAACCTTTTTCTTCTTGGATCGCCTTCACTGCAGGCGTAAAGGCGATGTCACTGGGAAATGCAACCATGGCGATTTCTCCTCAATCTATTCACCTATGCTACACAGCGCTGAGCTCTCGTCGGCTATCTTCAGTCTCATTCTGATTGCGGCTGGCTTGATTTGTGAGATCCCTTGATCGGAGGTAAGCCTTCGAGGAGTCTGCCATTGTTACCAAAGCAGCGCCCATCATGATTGCATCTTTCACGACCAGACGGCCAGCACCGGACAGTAGCGGGAAGCCATGCTCGGGACTGCCAAGGGCCGGAACCCAACATTCAGGTGTCGTGATCAGGAATGACAGCGTGACGAACGACATGATGAACACGAGGAAACTACCGACCGCGGCGATGCGGGGCGAAGCCGCGTGCAGAGTAATCATCGCGCCGTAGGCAACGATCACGGCTCCCAGGCCTTGCGCGAATGGATACGTGCCGTTCTTTTCGTGCCATTCCCGATTCGCAGGGATCAGCTCGCCTTCTTTGTTCATGTGCTTGCGGTATTCGCCGGCTGGCTGGTGATAGAAGAAGCTCATGAACGGGCTGTTGGCGACGAATGGCACAATCCCGTCATCCTCGTACTTGTACATTTTGAGTCCCCCGATCCAGACCAGCACGACAACCAGACCGATACGCGTGACGGTCACCCCGACCTTATCGAAACGAGCCGCCGACTCAAACAAATCATCGAAACTGTTCATGATACGTCTCAATTCTCGCGCACATCGCTTGCTTCAATTGATGGGTCTTCAAATGAGTTGAAAATCAGTTCAATTGGCTTCGGCGAGTTCAGAATCCAGTGCGGGTGCCCTCGGAAAATCGACGTCCGTTCCGGCCACGATATTGAAGTAGTTCGTCAGCACACTGAGAGCCACATGCGCGACAGTCTCGGCAATGTCCGCGTCCGTAAAACCGAGTTCACGCAGGCCGTCAACATCCAGATCGTCGACGTGCCCTCGCTGAGCCACAACCTTGTGCACGAACTGCAGCAAGGCATTTGTCTTGCCGTCGACGGCGAGCGAATGACGGCTGTCGCGGATCTGGTCAGCCGTCAGCCCGACACTTCTGGCAATGGTCGAATGGGCGGCCAGGCAATAGTCGCAACCATTGTCTTGAGAGACGGCGAGTGCAATTTGCTGGCGTTGCTTGGACGTGAGTGAACCCCGACCGATACTGTTGCTGAACTGTAGGTATCCCTCCAGGACGCCAGGTGAGTTCGCCATCGCACGCATCATGTTCGGAACCATTCCCAACTGCTTTTGGACCGAGTTGAATAGCCCCTGAACGTCTTCCGTAGCTGATCCGGGAACGATTTGTGGTAAACGCGACATCGTGGAATTCCTTTGGATAGGTGGTTGATTGCAAAATCTCATACACGATGCTGCTAATCACAATTCTCGTTCCAATCTCCAATTAATTCATAAACGCAATCCCACAATCATTTTGCGAACAAAACACACCGCTGGCGGCAGAAACGATATATCGTTACTCAACGACTATTCGTTGTAATGCAGCGAGATTTCGTTACCCTAAGTCAATGCCACTCGTCGGTGATCCAAAACGCATCTTGCTGGAACTAGCGGGGCAACATCATTTGCCTGATCTGCTGCCGCTCGCAGTGCGTCGCCTGTCGGAATCGCCCGCCATCGCGCTGGTGCGCATCTGGCTGTTATTACCACCACTCGCTGACGACTGCGCGACGTGCCGCTTGGCAGCGGAATGCCGCGACCGCGAACGATGCCTGCATCTGGTCGCGAGTGCCGGTCGACCACTCCATGATTCGAAAAGTTCGTGGACGGGGCTCAACGGTAGTTTCCGTCGCTTTCCAGTGGGTGTGCGGAAGGTTGGGCATATCGCGCTCACCGGTCAATCGCTGGAAGTTCCCGACCTGACTTGCGACTGGGAATGGGCGGCCAATCCAGACTGGGTTCGCGACGAGCAGATCGCCTCGTTCGTGGGCCATCCGCTAATCCATCGTGGTCAAGTGCTGGGCGTGCTGGGGGTCTTTGCCCGCGAACACGCCGGCGACGCGTGCATCGAGTGGTTGCGCATGATCACGGACCACCTCGCCGCGGCAATCGCCAACTCGCGAGCCCTCGACGAGATCGAATCGCTGAAGAAGAAGCTCGAACTGGAAAATGAGTATCTCCGCGAAGAAGTCCAATCAAGCGTTTCGTTTGGTGAGATGGTCGGCCAGAGTCCCGCCCTACAAGCGGTCGTTCGTCAGATCGATTTGGTCGCCCCGACGGACTCGACGGTCCTGATCCAGGGCGAAAGTGGCACGGGCAAGGAATTGGTTGCTCGTGAAATCCACCGTCGCAGCAGTCGTGCGAATCGTCCGCTGATTAAAGTGAACTGCGCCGCAATTTCGCATGAACTGTACGAGAGCGAGTTTTTTGGTCACACCAAGGGCGCCTTCACAGGCGCGCTGCGTGACCGGGCCGGACGCTTCGAACTCGCGGACGGCGGCACTCTGTTCCTGGACGAAATCGGTGAGATCCCGCTTGATCTGCAAGCCAAACTGCTGCGCGTGCTGCAGGAAGGGGAACTGGAACGCGTCGGGGAAGAACGCACGCGGCGAGTGAATGTCCGAATCATTGCGGCGACAAATCGGAACCTGCGAAAAGAGGCCGAGGCGGGACGCTTTCGACAGGATCTGTACTATCGATTGAGTGTCTTCCCGATGGAACTGCCGTCATTGCGGAATCGTATTGAAGACATCCCCGTGCTGTCTGAACATTTCCTCCAGCAATTCGCCAGGCGATTGGGGCGAAGGCGTCCTCGCCTGAGTCTGGCCATCGTTCAGCAATTGCAGCGCTATTCATGGCCCGGCAACGTTCGGGAGTTACAGCACGTCCTGGAAAGGGCTTGCATCGTCGCGCCAGAGGGCCGACTGGAACTTGACCTTCCCGATGAGACAGCCAAGAACTCTTTCGTGGCGCCGACAGCAGAATCCCCAGAACGCGTTCTGACCGAGAGTGAAATGCGAGCATCCGAAGCGGGCAATCTTCGACGGGCACTCGAAGTCACCAGTGGGAAGATCTACGGTCCGGATGGTGCAGCGGCCCTGATTGGCTTGAAACCGACGACGTTGATCTCTCGACTCAAAGCGTACGGTATTGCTGCCGGCAAATAGGCGGACGTCGTGTTATCGGTTCCAGACCAATCTCGGCAGGAATCGCAGTGAGTACCCCGTTGCTCTTGGCTGTCGTCACCCCTATAGTTTTCCCTTCGACACTTCAAAGAGTCTCTCCTTTAGAATGAGTGATGTCACGCTCAACCCTGCAGCGAAATACAATCGTCGGCCTGATCGCGAGCATCGTATTGGCGGTCGTTAAGCTTTCGGCGGGCTTGGTGGGGCAATCGAGCGCGCTTGTGGCTGACTCGGTCGAGTCGTTAGCCGACACGATTGGTTCGATCCTCGTGTGGCAGGCATTGCGAGTGGCTTCCAAGCCACCGGACGCGAGCCATCCTTATGGGTATGGCAAAGCCGAAGCGGTCGCGGCCCTGGCCGTGGGTGGACTATTGCTCGCCGCGGCAGTGCTCATTGTCGGCGAGGCCTTTCATGAGATTCTGATCCCTCACGCGCCTCCCGCACCATGGACGTTAATCGTGCTGGTAACGGTCATCATCGTCAAAGAGCTGCTCTTTCGCTTTGTGATGCACGGCGCGGACGAGTTTCGATCAGACGCAGCTCGCGCTGATGCGTGGCATCACAGGTCCGACGCGATTACCTCTGTAGCCGCTTTCATCGGTGTATCGGTGGCCATCTGGGGACCTGTTCTGTTCAATGTGCCTGAGTTGGTCCTGGCGGATGAAGTGGCAGCCATCTTGGCCAGTGGAATCATCCTGATCACGGCCGTGCGAATGATCCGCCCCGCCCTGTTCGAACTGCTTGATGCCGTGTCGCATGAGATGGCGGACAAGGTAATGCAAGTCGCGATGTCCATCGATGGAGTCCGCCACGTTGAAAAGGTGTTCGTGCGGAAGAGCGGCTCAGGGTTTCACGTGGATATGCATTTGCAAGTCGACCCCGAGTTGACGGTGCGAGTTGGTCACGGCATTGCCGGCAAGGTGAAGGCCACTATCAAGTCGGAAGTTGCCGCGGTGACGGGCGTCTTGATCCACATCGAGCCCGCGCAAGACATCATTCCAGCGCCGTCGCCGTCCCCGCCATGATTCGTTTGGCAAATTGAAGTCAGGAATTAATCTGACGCTTTCAAGCCTCTCGGGCGCCAAAGATCGACAAGCCGTCCTGGCGTTGTCGAATTGAAGTCAGACCATTGTGGCAAGTCGAGTTCTATTCGAGCGAGTGCGCCAGTCGGCATCGTTTGCGGCTGTCGCACCAGGTGAGTCAGAAACTCTTCCAGCCCGGGATTGTGCCCGACAAGCATCACCACTGGCAGATCCCCAGGGATACCCCTCAACACCGAGATAAACACATCGAGAGAGCAGTGGTAGAGACGTTCAACATACTCAACCGCGGGAGCCGCTTTTGATTCCTCAAGGACCAGTCGTAACGTTTCCTTCGCGCGAACTGCTGTCGAGCAAAGCACCAATTCCGGGCGAAAGTTCTGTGCACCGATCAATTGCCCGATTCGACGAGCGGCCTTGGTGCCGCGTGGCTTCAGCGGGCGGTCGTGGTCGGCAATGGAACTGTCTTCCCAACACGACTTGGCATGGCGCAGCAGCAACAACGTCTTCACGGCAATTCACCTGAACTTCGACAACGGCTGTAATGATGAATCACTCGTCAGTTCCAGGTCGCCGATGCGGTTCGAACATCGTCCGTGCTGCATGCGCCGCCTCTTCGACTGTTTGTACGGCCCTGTTATAAAGGACTTCCTGACTTCGAAGGGCAGCACCGCTGGATTTTACTGGTTCATAGCGGCCATCCGGCATCAGGCGACGTGCTTTAACATTATCCTGAAAATGAGTCTTCAGGATTGTCATCAGTTTTGCGCGGGCTCCTGCATCCTCGACCGGAACCAACAGTTCCACTCGTCGATCCAGATTGCGCGGCATCCAGTCGGCACTGGAGATGAACAGACGCTCATCTCCACCGTGATAGAAGTACATGATGCGACTATGCTCAAGAAAACGATCGATGACTCCCGTCACCGAGATGTTTTCCGAAAGGCCGGGAACACCGGGACGCAGGCAGCAGATGCCGCGAATGTTCAAGCGGATCTTGACCCCCGCCTGCGATGCTTTGTACAGGGCTTCAATCATCTGTTCGTCAACGAGAGCATTCAGCTTCGCCTGAATAACGGCCTTTTGCCCGTGCTTTTTACGTTCGATCTCGGCGTCGATCATTTCCAGCAGTTTGTCACGCATGCCGATCGGGGCCATCTCCAGCTGACGGAATCGCTGCGGTTGCGAATAGCCTGTGACGGTGTTGAAGAATGCGGTGGCGTCGGCCCCCAGGTCTTCGTTACAGGTGATGAGCGATGCATCACCATAGATTCTGGATGTGATCTCGTTGTAATTGCCTGTTCCAAAATGGACGTAGCGCTGGATCCCCTGCGGTTCCCGTCGAACGATCAGACAGATCTTGGCGTGAGTCTTCAGGCCTTTGACACCGTAGATGACCTGGACCTCGGCCCGTTCGAGATCGCGAGCCCACTCGATGTTTCGCTGCTCGTCAAAACGAGCCTTCAGTTCGACGATCGCCGTGACGTATTTTCCCTTTTGGGCAGCACGCTTGAGTGCAGCGACTATCGGACTTTTCGCGCTCGTGCGATACAGAGTCTGCTTAATCGCCAGCACATCGGGATCGTCGGCCGCCGTTTCGATGAGTCGGATGACGGGATCGAAACTTTCGTAAGGATGATAGAGCAGGATGTCTCTTTGCGCGATCGCGGTGAAAATGCTTTCCAGTGGGTCGATCTGCGAAGAAGGCTTGGGGGGCCAAGGTTCATAGCGCAACGCATCAAAGCCCTGAGAATCGGTCAGACGGAAAAATGCCGACAAATCCAGCGGCCCGGGAATCGGGAATACCCATTCGTCCGCCACTTCTACTGAAGTTTGCAGAAATTCGCGCACGATCGCACTGCCGTGATCTGCGACTTCGAGCCGTACGCAGGCACTTTGACGGCGTGCGTTGACGATCTCCTGCATTTGAGAAAGGAGGTCGAACGCCTGATCTTCCTGAAGTTCCATATCGGCATTGCGCGTGATGCGGAACGGCACGCACTCTTCGATGACCTCGCCTGGAAACAGTTGTGTCAGGAAACGAGTCACCACTTCCTCCAGCAGGATGAAGCTGAACCCACTGTCCGACGGTAGCGTAATAAATCGCTGGCGATTGCGTCCAAATGGAACGATGGCAAAACGAGACGTATCTGAACCAGCAGCAGGAGCCAGTCGCACGCACAGGTTCAGAGATTGGTTAATCAGCAACGGGAAGGAAGGGACATCCGAATCGGGAAAGAAGACCGGCATCTCGGCAAGGACTTTGGCTTCAGCCGACTCCGCCGCCTGCTTCTTCTTGGACGCCTTCTTGCGAGTCGCGGGTTTCCCTTCGTCGGGCTTGTTCAGTGAGATTGCTAACGGTGTCAGAACAGGAAAGATCTCTTGTTCGAACAATGTTTGAACGTGATGGGCTTGTCGGTCGGTCAGTTCATTGGGACAAACGCGGTGGAAGCCTGCTTGAATGAGTGCCGGCTCCAAGTCCCTTAAGTAGCATTCGTACTGTGCGGAAGCGAACGCATGCATTCGCTCACCAATCAAATGGAGCTGATCTGATGGCGTCAGTCCGCACGGATCGGAACGACTATCTCCTTCAGCCTGAACGAGTTGCAGGCTGCCTACGCGGACCATCGTGAATTCGTCCAGATTGGACGCGGTGATGGCCAAAAACTTGAGTCGCTCGAGCAGAGGGATTGACTCGTTTCGTGCTTCTTCCAGAACTCGCTGGTTGAATTCCAGCCAGCTCAATTCGCGATTGAAAAATTTTGATTCAGCGGCCATTCGAGAAACTTTACCTTCGTGGTCGGATGATTCAATCGAGGATCCGACACGATCCTCGCGACCGGTACGGTCGCATCGTGCGCTATACCATGCAGACTGTCGAGCCGCTACTGCAAGCGTAGCCGTTATATCCGCCAGAAGTTATGAATCGGAAACATCTTTTGTAAGTTGCCCATATGGTTGACTTCAGCAAATGACCGACGAAAGATGGCGGCAGAATCTGCCGGAAAACATTTGACCGGGCCCAATGCGTGGTCAATCACGCAGTAGGAGAATTGATCGTGACAACTGACTTGCATCCAAGGCGTTTGCGATTGTGGGCGATGTCGCTCGTCATCCTTGGACTGGGAATCACTCCGCTTAGGGCGCAACAGCAGCCGGTGCTACAACCGGGCACAGGTGGTTTCTTCATTCAGTCGATGAAGGAGGATTCCGGCGAACAGAAGTACATCGTGTTCGTCCCAGCGGGATATCGTGCCGACAAGCCGACTCCGGCAATCTTGTTCCTGCATGGTGCCGGCGAACGTGGTAAAGACAATCACCTGCAGATCACGGCGGGACTGGCCCCCTTCGTCAATGCACGAGCCAGGACCTTCCCATTCATTGTTGTGTTTCCTCAGTGTGAATCGACTGAAGCACGCATCCTGGAAGGCTGGCAGGCCGGCAGCCCCGATGCCAATCGCGCTCTGAGAGCTCTGGAAGACGTTCAGAAGAAATATAACGTCGACAAGAAGCGCATTGTGTTGTCCGGTTGGTCAATGGGTGGTTACGGTGCCTGGAGTCTGGGTATCGCCGAACCGGACCGCTGGTCAGCCGTCGTCCCGTTGGCAGGGGGAGGCGATGTCAGCAAGGTCGGCGCATTGAAAGATGTGCCCGTCTGGGCCTTTCACGGAGCGATCGACAAGCTCGTTCGACCTGAGTCTGACAAACGAATGGTCGATGCGTTGAAGGAAGCTGGCGGAACAGCCACCTACACGGAATTCCCCAATGTTGGCCACTATCTTTGCGACGGGGTCTTCGGTGACGACGCGGTGATCCAGTGGATGCTCGATCCCAAGAAGAGTCCTACCGTCCTGGGCACGAAGCCTTTGGTGAAGCCGGTCGATCCGATTAAGGTTCCATTCATTCCTGCCGTTGAAATTCCCGAAGCCGTCGCCATTCGATTAGGAAACGACGCGCTGGCGGCATTGTCCTATTCGATCCCCGCGACTGTTCCCAAGGACATGCTGACCGGGCAATTGAACGACATGTTCGATAGCACTGTCGCTGAAGGACGATCGTTCGCGATTCGGTTCTCGGGAATTTCGTATCGGGCCGACCTGGAACGCGTTCTGACGAAGGGGATCGGCAAGGACCGTATTCTCGTTCAGCTTGGTATTCGCAATGTTGTGCTGGGCATCGGTGGCACTTCCGTTTCGGGCGAGCGTCACTCGGCTCAAGCGGGTCCAATCAATATCATCATTGGTCAACGTGCCCCCGTCTGGCTGAGTCTGGAACTGACGCCGTACATTGAAAATCGCCAGATCCGCTTGAAGCAAGTAGGAGCCAGCTTCCAGATTCCCGCGGACAACTTTTATGTGACGGGACCAGCCGGCGTTTCGACTCAAGGATTCGGCATGACCGAAAGTGCCGTCACCAATGGGCTGGTCAGCGGCTTGTATGGAGCTCGTGGCCGCATCGAAAACGAAGTCCTGCAGATCGTTCCCGGGATCATCAAGCAGATCGAAAAGAATCTGGTGCTGCCAGAAACGGGATCGCCGGTTTCTGCCTCGGGAGATTCGATCGCCAAGCTCTGGCCGCTGCCGATCTATCCACCACGTTTGCGAGTCTGGCCAGAACAGATCTCAACTGATGAAAACGGACTCTCGATGGTCGTCGGCGTGACAGCCGCCAGCATGGATCCGTATGGCCCCGTCAAACCGCTGAAAAAGGTTTCAGGAGCCGGCGCAAAACTGGATCGGCTGCCAAAAGATACAGCCTTGCATGCGATGGTCGCACCGCAAATCCTCACGCCACTCACTGAAATGGCTGTCGACGCGGATCAACTGAAGCTCGACCTGCTCGATATTCCCGATCCGCTGTTTGCGAAGCTGGCTGATCGCGCGACATTGCAAGAGTTGATTCCCGACTTGAAACAATATGGTGATGATCTGCAGGTTCGATCATCCCTGCGAGTTGTTCGGCCGCTCGAAGCTGGCGATCCGATGCAGACTGCTGATACCGGTGACAAGCAACCCTTTGAATTCCGCGTCAACGGTCTGCAGATCACGATCTCGATCAAGACGCCCAGCGAGCCGACTTGGAAGCCGTGCGCTGTCTTCGAATTGAATATTGCAGAACAAGTTCGAGCGACCCTGAAGTCGCCCGCTCACGATGTCCGAATTGTGAGCCTCGATTGGCAGCAGGATACCAGTGTCACGGGGACATCACGATTCGCCGATGGTTACACCGCGAAAGAGACCAAGATTGATACGGATGCGTACATCGATCAGTTCAAGCAGGCCTGGAAGACGTTCAGCAAAGGGACGACCGCCGCTTCGATGGAAGTTCCTGACTTGAAGATCGGCCCCTCACGATTACGTCTGCATGACTTGAACTGGAAGTCGCCATTGGTCGAAGTGACCTATCGGCTGGCACGGATCAAGATTACGAACCTCAGCAAAGAAGCGTTCACCTACGAAACGAAGGCCCCGACCAGCCCTTGGGGCGAGCCGCTGACTTTGAAGCCCGGTGAATCACACGAATTCGATCTCCCTTACCCGCTGACCTATCGCCGCAAGGGGGCGTCCGGTGCGATGGAAGTTTATACGCTGGAAACGGGATCGCATTCTGAATTCCGCGTACCGCTGGCGGGAGGAGCTCCTCGGCTGTTTGCCGCAAATCGGCCTGCCGAAACGAAATAGCAAACCGGGGAAGATGCCAGGATGAGTCTGGATTGATCTGCAGCATCGCTGACACATCCCAAATCGGGCGAGGAAATCAGATTTTCTCGCCCGATTCTGCTTTCTGGTGCAAGAAACCCGGTCGCCCGTTGTGTCTACTATGAGCGCTGTTGCAAGCGGTGGCTTGCTGCGCTCGAAGAGGCGACGACCGGAGATGCACGGTGACATCGATTCCCGAGACTCGACCCAGCCTGCTGATTAAGTTGCGAGATTCGCGCAACCAGCCTGCCTGGATTGAGTTCCTCGAAATCTACGAACCGCTGATCGGGCGACTGGTGCGGGGGCGTGGCCTTCGCTCCGCCGATGCCGCCGAGGTGACGCAAGAAGTCTTCGTCGCAGTCGCCGCGGCAATCGGTCGCTGGGAATCCAATCCCGTACGCGGTTCATTCCGTGGGTGGTTAGCGACGATTACCAGGAATCTTGTCGTCAACTTCCTGATCCGCCAGTCGCGGCATCCTCGCGGCAATGGCGACACCGGTTTTCGCCAATGGCTCGAGGAGCAGGCGGCTCCCGAGGGTGAAGCGTCGGAACTCTTCGATTTCGAGCGAAAGCGGCAGATCTTTCGCTGGGCCTCGGAACAGATCCGGTCCGAATTTCGCGAGTCGACCTGGAAGGCATTCTGGATGACGGCCGTCGACAACGGCGATGTCGTCGAAGTGGCCCGCGCGCTGGGGGTGACCGCTGGTGTCGTCTACGTCTCGCGCAGCCGCGTGATGAAGCGACTCAGGGAAGTCGTCGACGAAGTTCGCGAACGGGAACTCAGTGGTGATTTCAAGCTTGATCAGTGCTGAAGTGAATTAGAGCGCATCCGACGGATCTGTGGCGTCCCGCGAGCGGAAAACCAAGCAGTTTAACCCATGTTTCAACGCGACATGTAAGTGCTATCAGCACTAGAAGAGTCAAGGAAAGCAGATGGTGGCCCACGCCTCGCCTTGTGATCAAGATCGATTGCGGCGGTTATTGGACGATGACTTGCCCGAAACCGTGCAGACGGAAGTCGCCGCGCACCTGGAGACCTGCCGAGGCTGTCGTCAGCAATTGGAATCTCTGGCCGCCGCCGAAGTCATCTGGCAAGACACGCGATCAGCATTGTCGAATATTGACGAAGAGTTCCCCGACATTCCGGCGACCAACGATCACGAAGACTCGGCCTCGATCCCACTGGACTTTCTATCACCGTCCGACAACCCCGCCATGTTGGGGCGGATCGGCGAATTTGAGATCCTGGAACTGATCGGCTGCGGCGGAATGGGGATCGTGCTGAAAGGCTATGATCACGAACTGAACCGCTATGTCGCGGTCAAAGTTCTGCACCCGCATTGTGCGACGAGTGCGGCCGCACGTCGGCGATTCGCTCGCGAGGCTCAAGCAGCGGCAGCAGTGGTCCATCAGCACGTCGTGGCAATCCATGCCGTCGGAGCCAATCATCATCCCCCCTATCTGGTCATGTCCTTCGTTCCTGGCGAATCGTTGCAACAACGCTTGAATCGGCAGGGACCATTGGATGTCGTTGATGTGCTGCGAATCGGCCAGCAGGTGGCCGAGGGTCTCGCAGCGGCTCATGCGCAAGGACTGGTTCATCGCGATATCAAGCCGGGCAATATCCTGCTCGAACGAAACGTCGATCGCGTCCTGCTGACCGATTTCGGACTGGCCCGCGCCGCGGATGATGCCAGCCTGACTCAAAGCGGAGTCATTGCGGGGACGCCGCAATACATGTCTCCCGAGCAGGCACGCGGCGACAACGTCGACTACCGCACCGATTTGTTTAGCTTGGGTAGCGTGATGTACACGCTCCTTGCAGGACATTCGCCGTTCCGCGCCGAAACGGCCATGGGTGTGTTGCGGCGAGTCTGTGATGACACGCCGCGGTCGCTGCGTGAGTTCAATCCGAACGTGCCGGAATGGCTGGAGATGTTCGTGGCACGACTACAAGCTAAGTTGCCTAACGACCGTTTCGAGTCGGCATCCCAAGTCGCGGACTTGCTGAAAGGAAGCCTGGCCCACCTGCAGCAACCGACATTGCTCAGCTTGCCAGTAACAGTCGGCCGTTTAGTCACTCGGAAAAAGCGCCGTTCGCAATTTTCCAGTTGGAAGCGAATCGTTGGCGCGACCGCTTTGTTGGCGGCTGTGACGCTCGGTTCAGTGATCTATCTGAGTCTGCCGCAGCCGACTGCAACACGAGTTCTTCCGGAAGAGCAACCAGCAAACGCTGTCGCACCTGTGGCCGCTTGGGACGACGACTTCACGACCGAGTCCAATTTGATCCGTCAATCCGTCGAGCGTCTGGAAGCGGAATCGCTCGACCAGTTCTAAATGACCGTGCGCAAGTCTGCTTGCAAGAAACATCATTTCGGGTGCCACTGGCGACGGCTTTGCGTCGCCAGTGTCTTACCGATGTGTGAAAGAGTAAACCATGCGTAGTGACGCTGAATGTTGCACACGCTCGTCACCCGATCAATGCGATCGCAACGACGCGAAGACACTGGTGGCCCAGAGCGGCCACCAGTGGCACCCAACCTGAATTCCAAAACGAGCATTATCGCGCACGGTCATTTAGTAGACCCTGTCTGCATCACATCGACATTTGCCAGATCATTTCGAGGTCATTTCATGAGCCAGACGCCCCCCGAGTCGAAGCCCAAAAAAACTGGATATCGCTGGTTGTGGGTGCTGCTCGCGCTGTTTTGTGTTGTCCCTGTGATGATGATCGTGGGTCTGATCGGCCTGTACATGCTGAGATCGCAAGCCACCTTTCATGACATTGCAGCCCGTCAACGCCAACTCGCGGCTCAAGCCTGGCAACAGCAGGAAGCGATACGAACTGTTACGACTCAATCAACACCAGCACTCCCTCCCGTAGTACAAGCCCCCAAAAAGCGGCCTCATGTCGTCCGGATCCAACTCGATTTTGAAGACTTTAACACTCGATTCGCCAATGCCATCACGGTTGATCGCGACGCACAAGGATCGCGATTGATGGTGCCGTCAGCGGTATTCGCGCCGATGTCAGGCAAGATCAATGGTCGGATCGTGACTCGCACGGCCGGAACACCAAAGATCGTTGAAGTTAGTGGTGAGTCATGGCCAGGAGGCGGGATGGGCATGTCCCCTATGACCGGTACGACAATGGGAGGTTCACCGGCGGTGGCCGGCATCGCCATCCCGGGAATTGGCTTGACCGAGTTGACGTTGAACAACTGGGACCTCACCCCAATCCGCGTTATCGGCGATTTCCCGGAAGCTTCAGTAGGTGACCAGCTCAACGTGGTATCGCTGCCTGAAGACACTGGTTTCGCGCGAGAAGTAACAGTTCTCGGGCTTGATGAATCGGTCCAGATGAGTGACGGTTCGAAGTTGGATCACCTGCTGAAGTTGACTGAATCAACAGCGACCGTCGGAGCTCTCGTCACTAACGGCACAGGCGACCCGATCGGGCAGATCATTTTCACCACATCCGGCAAGTTACGGTATTCCTATGCCGTCCCGATGAATCGAATCTTTCAGGCAATCTACGAACACAAGCTTCAAGGAAATACTTCGTCACCCTTCGAATCCGAACCACCACAAGGTCTTGATTTTCGATCATCCTCTCCCGAGTTGACGAGCGAAAAGATGGAGCACGATCCATTCAGCACGCCCGTAGCCACGTCCGAATTCCCTCCAGAACCAATTGGCGTTTTGCCGGCCGGCCCTCGTCTTGATGAGCCACTGACGCCGGATCAATTCCTTCCGACACGACAACGATCGCCTGCTCAACGTTCACTGCCAGATAACCCGCCGGTAGCATCCCCGATTGGCGAGCCGCCGGGATCGACCAATCCACCACCAAGGGTCGAGATTACCCCCGCCGACGCATCACGGCCTGATCTTTCGCCGGGCCAGGATACGCAGGTCTATCAGATCGTCGGCTCTGCACGGAATGTCGGGAAGACGCTTCTTTCGCTCTATGGAGATGTCGCCAAGATCGGCCTTGATCAGGAAAGTGGCTCGATCGTCACTTTGGCCCCCCCGGAAGTCCAGGAGAGAATCTCTGCCACAATCAAGGACTTAAATAAACGAGCCCAACAGTTGCAGGACGAGCAGGCTAAGCAAAAAGCACTCGCAAAAGAACAAGAAGAGGCGCAGCTCGCAAAGCAGCTCATGCTAATGGACGCACAGCAAAGAAAACTCGCCGCCAAAGAGGCGGAGGAAGACGAAGCACACCGAAAAAATCCGCAGCGGACGCGAGCGTTCAAGGTAACGGGACGAGATCCGCAAGAAGTTGCCAAGGTCTTGTCGTCGCTGTTTGGACAGACCGCCGATGTCGCGATCGATGAGCGCACGAGCACAGTCTTGATCACGATCAATCGAGCAAAAACCTGGGGTGAAGTCCAATTTCTGTTGTCGGAAATCGAAGCGACTGCAGCGCGACTGATGCAGGAAGCAGCGGCAACAGCCACAGGGTTCTCTCCAGAAGCCGTAAGCCGCCTTAAATCTCTGGGGATGTCAGCGTCTCCCGACATGGAAGAGCGGCAGCAAGTCCAACTCTATTCCGAGCAAGATCGCGAAGCGAAGCAACTCGCCCTGCAACTTCGGACCGCCGCCCCGCCCGATCAGCCCGCTCTGCGAACAAAGCTTGAGAAACTGACCGAACAACAATTTCAGGCACGCCAGGAACTGCGGAAGAAGGAAATCGACGACTTAGGCAATCGCATCGACCAGTTGCGAGTCACCCAATTGCGCCGCCAACAGAATCAAGCCGAGATTATTCGCCGTCGCGTGGAGGAATTGCTCGACCCGAACAGCGATTTGCAATGGGATCCGCCGCAGAATGTCCAAACGGCCCCGCCCTCTAAGCCCCCAGCCGGAGAATCTCCAGAGATTCCCTCCGATATGTTCCAGGAAGGGAGGGAGACGACAGGGCCAAAAGCGGCAAGTGTTGAGCAAACGTTTGATGGCATCGCTTACTCACAGTGGCTCAAGATCTTGGAGACCGAGGTCAAACCGACAAAGCTCGCTGCCGCCATAGAAGCCTGCGGTCGCTTGGCTATCAGTGCCGATCGACGACGAATCGCCAAACTGATCATCCAGAAAGCAAGTTTGTTCGAAGCAGCAGATCAGAAGGAACGAGACGAAGTCTGGAATGCTGCGGAAACGTCATTGGCCAAGTTTCCTATGACGGATGTGGTAGATGAAATACTCATCTCGTTAGCAGACCCAGAAGCGGCCGAGCGAGGTCGAACTTTCCAGGGCCGCTTTCTTTTGCACTATCCAAAAGCCGTGAAGCAACAAGATCGGGAATTGGTTGCCGCGCTGGTGAATGCAATTCAGCAAAACTGCAAAGATCGTATTTGCCTACTTGCTGCGGCGTGCCAACTGTGGCACCGCTCGGATCACCCATTGGAGGATTTCGAAGGTCTTCGACCGCTCGTGATGGAGAGGATCGACGGTGCGCCTCAGTCCACTTCAAGACTGGACGAAGATTGGTATGTCGTTGCTTTGGCGCTGGTCCTGAAAAACCCCGAAACACCTGATCTGGCACTAAAGCTGTGGAAGATTTCCACGGGCAAAAACGACTATGACTTCCAAAGAACGACAGAACTTCTTGGCAGATTGGGGCGGCATGCAGAACCCGCTGTGCCAGCAATCATCGAGCAAATCTTGGTTGAGTTGGAACAAATAGACAACAAAATTGCGGTTGCTCCCCTCGGCTCTGTCGCGGGAAATCAACAACTTCGCGCCATTGAGCTCGTAAAAACACTCGGTGAAATTGGGGTGGGGGACAATGCTGTCAGGCTTCAGAAAGAGTTGAGTCTCATTGCCAACCCGTACGCTCGAAATACGCTTCCAATTCGTATTTCTCGGGAGGCGCAAATGGCGCTCGAGAAATTCCCGGAAGTTCTCCATGTGGATGGCCCGCCGATTCTGAGAGACGAATTCCTGGTCCGTGGCATCTGGCAGTTGCATAGTGCGAACTTTGAAAAGCCAGGGGATTGCGAAGCCTCGATCACACAGGGTCATATTGATTTGCTGACTTCACAGAATGGCAAGCGCAGAGCCATCAGCGATACCATCGACGGGAATTGGATTGCGGGTCAAGTAAAGCTGGATCCGACCAAAATCGTGAAGGAGATCGTCCTCACGAATCCAGGAGATTCCAAAGGGCCGCCGAAACGAAACGGAATCTACGAGCTGACCGAGACCACGTTCAAGATCTACCTGGCCCCCATTAACAAGCCCGCGCCGACGGCAATGATCGAGGAGGGATCTGCCGTTCCAGACGGATATTCGCTGGTCGAATGGCGACGTTCGTTGTCACTCCCGCCACGTCCTGGAAACTGAAATTCTAGTCCGTGAACCGGGCTGTCTGCGCGGGTTGGCGTCACTCCTGACGTGTATTCAGGACATTCCGTGGTAGCTCCCTGCTCCGCGTCCTTGGTGCTCTGCTCTCCAATTACCCGCTCGCAATCGCTGATGGAAAATCTGCAGGAAAATACACCAAATACCTGATTTCACGGATAGGTGCGCGCACAAGATTGTGGCACAAGAGAGCCACAAGCTGGCTGCCAGTCCGTCCTCATCATTTGAGGCGTAGTTGAACGCAAAAACAGCCTGATTCCAAAGCCCGCCAGGCGGGATCGCTCTTTCACAATTGAACGCCAATCGTCAGCACCTTTGGAGTGCGGTGGCTCGACACCGCTTTGGCTCCAATCGCCAGTCACCTCGCGAAACGACTGCCAGGTCCGCCTGTACTTTGACCTGAAGCTCCAGCCTGCAACGACAACATCAGCCGAATCGAATATCGTTCCGGCAGCCGAAGTGTGTTGGAGCCCAAGATAACAGTACACTCTGTACTCAGTACTCAGTACTCAGTACTCAGTACTGCGTACTCGGTTGTGTCACTCGCCGCCGGAAGGTTGTGTCACCAACCCATTACAGTGTACTCCGCACTGAGAGGCCGTGATTTTATCGCCACCGATCTTGCATCGGTGGCGGGAAAAAATCACACGCTCTGAGGACTCTGTACCGGGTACTCGCCTCTGTCGTCACTGAAACACGCCTCAAAATCCGTGTTCCTCAACGGCCTCAACCTCTTGCCGAAACTACGACATTCAAGCACCATTCGGGAACTTCTGTTGCCCGAAGTTGCCTCGGCTGCGATGATGGCCACGCTCGGATGGGGTGGTCCAGCCCGATGACGTCGGTTTAGACGTCGTCGGCTCGCAGGTCGAGGAGTATGCATGGCCTCGTTTGTCTCGCATCTTGAGGGCGCTATCGACGGAACGGTCCTTCCGGCCGATCGAATTCAGACCCTCCACAAAGACCGGCCGCTGTGGGTGCGGTACGACCTCGCGGCCGTCGGACGAGCCCTGACAAAAGAGATGCTGCGCGATCGTCCACCGACAATGTGGCGTTATCGTGAATTGCTGCCGGTTCCGCTAGAGAAGGAACCAATCTCACTCGGTGAAGGCCAGACACCGTTGCTGACCTGCCCACAAATCGCCAGCCGATTTGGCTTAGATCAGCTCTGGATCAAGGACGAATCGCATCTGCCGACCGGCAGTTTCAAAAGCCGTGGTTTGGCGATGGCGATCACGATGGCTCACCATTTCGGCGTGCGACGAGTCGCCTTGCCGACGGCCGGCAATGCCGGAGGTGCGGCGGCGGCCTATGCCGCCCGCGCCGGCATGAAATGCTACGTCTTCATGCCGGAAGACACGCCCGTCGTCAATATCTATGAATGCCATCTGGCGGGGGCCAAGACGTTTCTCGTGAACGGACTGATCACCGACTGCGGTCGGATTGTTCGCGAGGGAAGGCAGCGACTCGATTGGTTCGACTTGTCGACATTGAAAGAGCCTTATCGCATCGAAGGCAAGAAGACGATGGGGCTCGAACTCGCCGAGCAGTTCGACTGGGATCTGCCGGACGTGATTCTGTATCCCACGGGAGGTGGTACCGGACTGATCGGGATGTGGAAGGCATTTCAGGAACTGATGACTTTGGGTTGGCTGGTCAATGGGAAGGGAACGTCCGCCCCCAGGCTGCCGCGAATGGTCAGCGTCCAGTCGACCGGCTGTGCCCCGATTTCGACAGCGTTCGCCGCGGGATCCAAGTTCGCCGAACCGTTTGCAAATGCGGCCACCATTGCCAGTGGGATCAGAGTCCCAGCCGCCGTTGGCGACTTTATGATTCTCGATGCCGTGCGGCAGAGCCAGGGGACCGCGCTCTCGGTCGACGAGGCTCGGATTCGTGAATGGATGCGATTGGTGGCGTCATCTGAAGGGATCGCAATTTGCCCTGAAACGGCAGCCTGCATCGGGGCTCTCGAACAGCTCACCCAGTCAGGATGGATTCGACCTGAAGAACGCGTCGTGGTCTTCAACACCGGAGCTGCGCAAAAATATGTGGAAGCGATCGCGTGCGAATTGCCTCGATTGAATATCAAGCAGCCGATCGATTGGGATTGGCTGTCGGAAGCGTAGACACGACGTGTCGACGCGGTTGGTGACTGGAGAATTCAGATGCGACGATCGATCTTGTGTCTGACAGCAATCGTGCTGACGAGTGGG
>CBIHQO010000003.1:0-28310 GCA_966211735.1 uncultured Schlesneria sp. | reverse complement strand
GGGAACCTTAAAGTTCCGGATCAGCACGCGCGGCTTCGGCTCGCCGGTGGATCGGTCCAGGTGAGTGATCACGCCTCGATACCCGGCGACATCAACGGCGTCGTCATACCCGTTCGCGACGGACTCCTCGTCATCCTCATTCGACAATTGGCTTGGATTAAATTGCAGCGAATCGTCCAAGGTGACTTCTGGCAGCGGCCCCTCTTCAATCCCTTCTAGAATCTGATCGTAGTCGTCCGGATCGCCCACCAGGATGGGGTGATATCCGGTCTCCGCGGCTTCTCTGAGGGCGAATGATAATTCGCCGATGGCGTCCTGCCCCAAAATGGTGATGAGCTCAATTTCCTTGACCAAAATGACTCCCGGCTTTACTGAAATAAGACATCAAAAACTGAAAAAGATGCGGTAAACCACGAATACGGGAGAGATGAGAAGAAAATAGATTCCCGATTCGCAGCGTCGCGCTGGGCTAAACACCAACGGTCGAAATGTAGATCGCACCTTATCTCAGAAATCTTGTCTTTTCTTCAGATTCTTGACCCCGTGAAATCGCCGATCGATGCGGATGTAATGCGTGGCATAGCAGTGGCCATTGGGTTGGCCATCGCAGTGGCCAATGTGCCACCTCCCGAAAACATCTCCGCTTCTAAATCCCCGATCTCTAGACACCGACTGGGGATCGCCATTAGGGTGTCGGCTACGGCAGTGCCAAACGCAGCGACGAACTGACGTTGACTGATGTGTTCGCCGCTGCAAGTAAAGACCGCATTTGACTTTGGAAGCAAGACGGACCCGGAAGCTTCCGGCGATCCGAACAAACCACGGAAGACTGACATGCTGATGGAGCGAGCCAGTGGTGTTCTATTACATCCGACTTCTATTCCTACGCGGTTCGGCATCGGTGATTTAGGGCCGCAAGCCTGGGAATTCTTAGATTGGCTGGCCGGAGCCGGACAGCGTTACTGGCAGGTCTTGCCTCTCTGCCCGGCCGATGTGGGGGGATCCCCCTACCAGTCGGCCTCCAGCTTCGCGGGAAATCCCCTGCTGATCAGCCCCGAATTGCTCGCCCGAGATGGCTTGCTCACGGATGCAGATCTGCAGGAGGCGGCTCTCCTCGACATCGAATCGGCACCACGAGTCGACTTTTCGCTCGTCACTGAACGGAAGATGCGGCTCTTGGAGCGGGCTGTCGAAAACCTGCATTCGCAGTCTGGCCACAGCCACTGGCGAGAACAACTCCATCACTTCGTTGCCCAGCATCGCCACTGGGTGGAAGCCCATGCCCTGTTCATGGCGGCGCGCGAATCGAATCAGTTTCAGCCCTGGCAGAAATGGTCGCAATTTAGAGATCTCAAGCCACCGTTCATTCCCCGTGACCTCGCCCCCCGCTTCATGGTCCATCTCGTCTTCCAATTTTTGTTCTATCGCCAGTGGCAGGAAATTAGAGACCGAGCATCTCGGCTGGGGATTCGCATCATTGGCGACATCCCGATTTATGTCTCCTACGACAGTGCCGATGTCTGGGCGAATCGGCACCTGTTCCAATTGGATGCTGAAGGAAACTCAACACGGGTCGCAGGCGTTCCACCAGATTATTTCGCGGCGACCGGTCAGCTCTGGAACAATCCGCTGTACGACTGGAACGCCATGGAATCCGAAGGTTATGCTTGGTGGATTCGTCGCCTGAAGGCCTCGCTGGAACTGGTCGACGAAGTACGCCTCGATCATTTCCGCGGGTTCGAAGCGTATTGGTCGGTCCCCGCGGGCGAACTGACCGCGATGAATGGAGAATGGGTCCCGGGACCACGCGCCAAATTACTGCAGGCCTTTGCCGACGCTCTGCGACCGGCTGATTCTCCGACGACGAGCCCCAGCGTCCCCATCATTGCCGAAGATTTGGGAATGATCACTGAAGAAGTGCACGCTTTACGGAGACAGTTTCAGTTGCCCGGCATGAAGGTGCTGCAGTTCATGCTGCCCGGCGAACCTTGGGACCAGACTCGCGCCGAGGACTTCGAACCGAATTCGGTGGTCTACACCGGGACGCACGACAACGACACCTCACTTGGCTGGTTCCGCGAAAAGATGCTGCCCGACCACGGGTTGCTCGAACGCCTGCGGCGATACGTTCCCTGTCACGAAGATCAATTCCCGTGGGAATTCATCGACTACGCCTGGCGCTCCGGATCGAACCTGGCGATCGCTCCGCTGCAGGATCTGCTGTCACTCGATTCGTCGGCCCGCATGAACACCCCCGGCACGTCGGGCAACGCGACCACCAATTGGCGCTGGAAATATTCACCCGGCATGCTCACCCCGGAAACGCAGCGGCGACTGGCCGACCTCACTCGTTCAGCCCAACGAGGTTAAACCGCACTGATTCACGATCACGTTCCTTTTCGAAGATAAGATTTCGATGCCACAGACCGTCTTGTTTCTCTGCACGGGCAACTACTACCGCAGCCGCTATGCCGAGATCGTCTTTAACTCGCTCGCAGCCAAACACCATCTGGACTGGGTCGCCGATTCGTGCGGTCTGCGGTTGGAAGCCGCGAACCCGGGGCCCATCTCGCGATTTACTGTGAATGCCCTCCAGAAGCTGGAAATTCAGCTTCAAGAACCCATTCGTTACCCGCGACCACTCACCCTCGCCGACCTGGAATCCGCTCACCATGTCGTGGCAGTCAAAGAGGCCGAGCATCGCCCGCTGCTCTCGCAAGCTTTTCCCGAGTGGCTGGAACGCGTAGAGTTCTGGAAGGTCGACGATGTCGACTGTGCGGTGCCGGAAGTCGCAATCCCTCAACTGCACGAACTTGTCACGGCGTTGTTCGACCGCTTGGCGAAGCTTCCCAAGACGTGAAGTTGCGCTCGGTCAGCGGTGCAGTTTGAAGCTGCGCGGGAGGTTCGATGAAACTCGGCCTGCTGACCGACATCCATGAACACGTCGGCAATCTGCGGTCCGCGCTGCAGTCGTTTCAACAGCAACACGTCGACCTGATCGTCGTCATCGGCGATGTTTTCGAACTCGGCAAACACCTGGACGAAGCCTGTCACCTGCTCGCCGATGCCGGGGCCATCGGAGTCTGGGGGAATCACGATTACGGCCTGTGTGTTCGCCCCGACGACCAAACCCGCCTGCGGTATTCGACAGAATCGCTTAGATTCATGGCCTCGTTGAACCCCCGCCTGCAGTTGGAAGACTGCCTGTTCTGTCACATCGAACCGTGGCTGGATGCCGAACGTCTCGAAGATCTCTGGTATCACGCCGGTCCGCCCCAAGACCCCCAACATCTCGATCGCATCTTCGGAGCGACCAGCCAGCGAATCACGTTCGCCGGCCACTATCATCAGTGGCTGGTGGCTCAACCGCAGGGGATCGATCCCTGGCACGGCGAGAACCCGATCCACCTCAGCGGCGACCGCTTCTTCGTCGTCATCGGAGCCCTCTGCAATGGCGACTACGCCACCTACGATACCGACTCCTGCGAACTGCAACCGTTTCACATCGGCGTGAAGAATCCGATATACACAGGCACGGAGGTTGCGGAGTAGGCAACACATCGCTCGCGCATCTCCTGTCCGCCTTTCCCGCTTTTCCTGTATGCCCCGATGAGAAACTCTTTCTTCTCGGCGACCATCCGGCCTCCGCGTTGTAATTCTCCGCTCGCACCATCACACCCGGCGCGGATTTTAAATTCGCCTCGTGAGTTAGCGAACCCGGCGCGGCATAATAGTCAGAGGAGGATGACGCTCGCATGTCTGCTCAAAGTGCCGAAGGGACCACATCATGACCATGACTTTGCATTCCACCGCTTTCGAAAACGGTCACCCAATTCCGCGGCGATACACCGGTGAAGGGGACGACGTGTCTCCCCTGCTGACTTGGGATTGTGTTCCCCAGGCCGCACACGAACTGGCGCTCATCTGCGAAGACCCCGACGCGCCGACCCCGGAACCCTGGGTCCATTGGTTGATCTACAACCTTCCGGCCGACACTCCTTCGTTGCCGGAACAAATTTCCCGCGACGCGCAACTACAAAGCCCCGTGAAGGCCTGCCAGGGTTGCAATTCGTGGCCCGAAGGAGAAAACCTCGGCTACTCTGGCCCAATGCCGCCGCGCGGCCACGGCCTGCATCACTACCACTTCACGTTGTACGCGCTCCGCTCGCCACTCAATCTTCCCCCCGGAATCCAAAAAGCTCAACTCTTGGCCGCGATGCACGATCACGTACTGGCGAGAGCCTCGATCGTCGGCACCTACGAACGGAGATAACCCTTGAGCGACAATGCCATCGTTTAACCGCGCGGGCACCGCCGCGCGCGTGATTGAGAGAAAGGCAAACAACCCGGTTCAGATTGCGACTTCGCACCGCCGCGGCTAGCCTCGTAGCATCCTGAAGTTCGCCCCCAGAGATTCTCCCATGGCTCGAATTCCAATGTGCTGCCTCCTGCTCACGGGATTTACCCTCGCCTGCTTGCAAAGCGTGACCGCCGCGGAACCGTCATCACCCAAAATCGAATTCAATCGAGACATTCGCCCTATCCTGTCCGACAAATGTTTCGTCTGTCACGGTCCCGATTCGGCCAAGCGCCAAGCAGGCCTGCGCCTCGATCAGCGCGACGCCGCGATCGCGAGGCATGATGATTCTCAAGCCATCATTCCCGGCGATGCCGAAAAAAGTGCCGCCTTCGTACGAGCGATCTCCGCCGATCCCGACCTGCAGATGCCACCGCCGAAGTCGAACTTGAAGCTGTCCGCTACCGAGATCGACTTGCTCCGGAGGTGGATTAACGAAGGGGCCGGGTATCAGCCGCACTGGTCGTTCATCCCACCCCAGCGAATCACACCGCCGGCGAGCACGCAAACCGCTCTCGCTCGTCAACCCCTCGATCGTTTTATTTATGCCCGGCTCGATCAGGAAGGTCTCACTGCCTCATCGGAAGCAGATCGACGCACCCTCATCCGCCGCGTCACTCTCGATCTGACCGGCTTGCCACCTTCACCCGATGATGTCGACGCGTTTGTGGCCGATACCTCTCCTGATGCCTACGAAAAACTCGTCGATCGTCTATTGGCCTCGCCGCGGTACGGCGAGCGCATGGCCCTCAATTGGCTCGATGCCGCTCGCTTTGCCGATACGAACGGTTATCAAACCGATGGACCTCGTTTCATGTGGCGTTGGCGAGATTGGGTCATTGATGCTTTCAACCAGAATCAACCGTTCGATGAATTCACCATCGATCAACTCGCTGGCGACCTTCTCCAAGCGCGGACGGCCCGCCTGCCACCAATCGCGAACGCCCGCCTGATCGCCACTGGATTCAATCGTAATCATCGTGGCAATGCCGAAGGGGGGATCATCCCCGAAGAGTTCCGCGTCGAGTATGTCGTGGATCGTGTCGAAACAACGTCCGCCGTCTGGCTCGGTCTGACCATCGGCTGCGCCCGCTGCCACGATCACAAATACGACCCGATCAGCCAGCGAGACTTCTACCAACTGTTCGCGTTCTTCAACCAGGTCCGGGAACCGGGCAAGTATATTCGCAACGATAACTCTATGCCCTTCCTTCCCGCGCCGACATCGGAACAGCAGCGGCACCTGACTGTATTGCAACACGAATGCGATGCCGCCGAGTCCGTTTGGCGGAACCTGGGTCCGCAGATCGACCAAGGAGCTGCTGCAATGGCCGCGCTCATCCGGTCGCAGGGTTCTCGCCCTGATTGGAATGTCTCCGACAAACTAGATGCAAAGATTGAGTTTGACGGAGACAATCAAGTTGTATTGACGAAGGGTGGCCAACCAGCAGCGCCAGTCGAATTTGTTTGCAAACAGGGGACGCCGACGTTCGCGTTCGGCCGCATCGGACTAGCAGCCCACTTTGATGGCCAGCGCTGGATTGAATCCCAGGACGCCGGCGACTTCGCCGAAGACGAGTCGTTCGCGATTTCCTGCTGGGTCAAACCATCAGGCGCAGCAGCGATGACCATCCTGGCTCGCATGGATCATGACAATGCGTCCCGGGGTTACGAACTTCGCCGCGAAGCCAATGGTCGTCTGCAGGCCCTCTTCTCTGGACGAATCCTGGACGATCTGATCCGAGTCGAAACGAAGGCCACGCTGCCGGTCGACCAGTGGTCGCACCTGTTTGTCTCGTATGACGGATCAAGCGCCGCGCGCGGAGTCGCGATTCGCATCAATGGTGAGTCCACCGAACTGAAGGTGATCACGGATCTGCTCAGTAACCCCATCAAAGTGAAACTGCCGCTCTGCATCGGTGCCGGTGGAAGTGCTGCACCTTTTCACGGAGCGATTGATGAATTGCGAACCTATCGCGGACGACTGACCGCCGAATCGGCGATGGCCCTGGCCGCAGGCGACCCCCTCTGGCAGATCGCTACCCGGCCGATAAGCGATCAGACTCCTCGATCTGATCTGGAAAAACTTCGAGAGTGCTATCTGGCAGAGTATGCCCCCGATATTGAGCGATCTGCCCGAGCAAACCTGCTGCAGTCGCGACAGAAATACAGCGATTATCTGGCAACTATTCCCACCACCATGGTCATGCAGGACAACCTTCAGCGCAATTCGTTTGTGCTGAAACGAGGCGAATGGGACAAGCCCGGCGAAGTGGTGCAGGCGGCTTTGCCTGCCTCGTTGCCTGCACCGAGGTCAGCTGAGCCGAAGTCCGGTCAGTCGCTCAATCGTCTCGATCTGGCTCGCTGGTTGGTTTCGAACGAGAACCCGCTCACGGCGCGAGTCACCGTCAATCGCTTGTGGCAATCGCTGTTTGGCATTGGCCTGGTCAAGACCGCCGAAGACTTTGGCACGCAGGGCGAATCTCCCAGTCATCCCGAACTTCTCGATTGGTTAGCGCTCGAATTTTCCGGCGGCGCAACAACGACGACTGCCAATCGGTGGGACCTGAAACGAGCTTTACGACACATGGTCACGTCGGCCACTTATCGTCAATCGTCGGCGGTCAACGAACCCCGCGATCCCGACAACCGCTGGCTGGCACGCGGACCACGCTTCCGCCTCCCCGCCGAAATGATTCGCGACGCCGCGCTGGCGTCGAGCGGCCTGCTCGTTGAATCCATCGGCGGCCCCAGTGTGAAGCCTTATCAACCCGCTGGGATCTGGGAAGAACTCAGCGCCGAAGCCGTGCCCGGACCATTCGCCGTCTATGTGCAGGACCACGGACCCAATCTGTACCGACGAGGAATCTACACCTTCCGCAAACGCACAGTCCCACCTCCAGCCCTCGCCATCTTCGATGCCTCGCCGCGAGAAGCCTGTCGCGTCAGCTTGCCGCGCACCAACACTCCCTTGCAGGCCCTCAACTTGATGAACGATGTCACCTACGTCGAAGCAGCACGGGCTCTGGCCGAAATGGCAATGAAAGAAGGGGGTGCCTCCGCTCCTTCACGGCTGACCTTTGCCTTCCGACGAGTCCTCTCACGCGACCCGAACGATCGTGAATTGAAGGTCCTGGTCGACGGATTTGAACGCCGCCGCCAGGTCTATCAGCAACACCCCACCGAAGCCGCACACCTGCTGAAACTAGGTGAATCCGTCGCCGATGCCTCGCTCAACCCGCACGAACTGGCCGCCTACACCGCCACGGCCAGCGTGATCTTCAATATCGACGAGTTCGTCGCGAAACCCTGATCCGCTGGATGGTTTGATGGCCGCCTTTGCCCGAGGAATCTGTGATGTTCCCAACGTTCGCTGATCTGATGCATCGCCAGTCTCGCCGCGCGTTTCTGGGGGGAGCCGGTGGCGCGTTGGGCCTGACCGCATTGGGATCGCTGCTTGCTGACGAATCACAGCCGGTTCCAGACCTGTCAAAAATCGCTCCGCGTGCCAAGCGAGTCATCTTCCTGTTTCAGTCGGGGGCTCCATCCCAGATCGAGTTGTTCGATCACAAGCCCGGGTTGGAAAAGCGCAAAGGGGAAAATCTGCCTGAGTCGATCCGGCAGGGTCAGCGTCTGACGAACATGACCGCGGGTCAAGACTCCTTCCCCGTCGTCCCTTCGATGTACAAATTCGCGAAGCATGGCGAGAGTGGCGCGACGATCAGCGAACTGTTGCCACACCTCGCCGGCGTCGCGGACGACCTTTGCTTCATCAAATCGCTGCACACAGAAGCGATCAATCACGATCCTGCCGTCACGTTCCTCACGACGGGGGCTCAGCTCGCCGGTCGGCCCAGCCTGGGTTCGTGGCTGTCGTATGGACTTGGGTCCGAAAACAAAGACCTTCCCGCGTTCGTCGTCATGCTCTCCCGCGGCACAGGCCGTCCCAACGATCAACCTCTCTACGATCGTTTGTGGGGCTCAGGCTTCTTGCCATCGCGTCATCAAGGGGTGAAGCTGCGCAGCGGCGGTGACCCGGTGCTGTACCTCTCCAACCCTGCCGGGATCGATGCCAGCCTGCGACGGGACATGCTCGACGATCAGGCGGCATTGAATCGAATCCAGCACGAACGCGCTGGCGATCCTGAAATTGAAACACGGATCGCTCAGTATGAACTGGCCTTCCGCATGCAAACCTCCGTCCCCGAGTTGGCCGATGTCTCGCAAGAGACTGAACAGACGTTTGACCTTTACGGTCCGAATTCGCGAAAGCCGGGGACGTTTGCCGCAAACTGCCTGCTCGCTCGCAGACTTGCCGAACGAGGTGTTCGCTTCATCCAACTCTTCCACATGGGCTGGGATCAGCACACGAACCTGCCCACCCAGATCCCGCTGCAAGCCCGCGATGTCGATCAACCCTGTGCCGCTCTGATTAAGGACCTCAAGCAACGCGGGTTGCTCGACGACACCCTCATCGTCTGGAGTGGCGAGTTTGGTCGAACGGTCTACTGCCAGGGAAACCTCACCGCCACGAACTATGGTCGAGACCATCACCCGCGCTGCTTCACGATGTGGATGGCAGGGGGAGGCATCCGTGGCGGAGTCACTCACGGCGAGACCGACGACTACAGCTACAACATCGTCCGCGATCCGGTCCACGTCCACGACCTCAATGCGACCATCCTGCATTGCCTCGGAGTCGACCATCATCAACTCACCTACAAATTCCAAGGCCGCCACTACCGCCTGACCGACGTCCACGGCGAAATCATTCGGCCAGTCTTGGCATAACGAGTCAGCAATTTCCTGCTCGGATGCCACGGTTTTGGAGTCTTCGACAAGGCCGTGTCTTTACTCCGTAATCGGACCTTGCGTCTTGCCAGTCGGTTTCGACAGAAAAGTCTCATCGTCAGGTCTCTCCAAGTCGTTTCATCGGTATGATGGTGACGTACTCGACGAGACCATTCTGAGGACTATCGGATGCAATGCAGGTCAAAATCACTGTCGACATTCAGCCGAACTAGTTTGTCGGTGATCCTGACTTACGGAATGATGGCACTTCGTCCCGCGGGCGCGGCCGAACCGATTAACTTCAATCGTGATATTCGCCCGATTCTTTCTGATAGATGCTTTGCCTGTCACGGACCCGATAAGAACGCTCGCAAGGCCGATTTGAGACTGGATCAGCGCGATGCGGCGGTCGAGTCCGATGTCATTAAGCCGGGTCATCCCGCTGACAGTGAGCTGGTGAAACGAATCTTCGCTGACGACGAAGATCTGTTAATGCCCCCGCCCAAGCACAACAAACCACTGTCCGTCGAACAGAAAGAATTGCTCAAACGCTGGATTGCCGAGGGAGCCGAATATCAGCCGCACTGGGCGTTCATCCCTGTGCCCAAGGAAGTCGCCGTTCCTACGCCAACCGATCCTGCTCATTGGATCCGCAACCCGATTGATGCCTTCGTGCTGAATCGTTTGCAACAACTCAAACTCGAACCCGCCGCCGAAGCATCTCGGGAAAAATGGCTGCGACGGGCCAGCTTCGATCTGACGGGACTGCCACCCACCGTTGCCGAACTCGATGCGTTCCTGGCTGATCAATCTGCCGAAGCGTATGAACACGCGGTCGATCACTTGCTGGAGTCCTCTGCGTTCGGCGAGCGGATCGCGAACGAGTGGCTCGATGTCGCTCGCTATGCCGACACGTTCGGCTATCAGGCCGATCGCGACATGCATGTCTGGCCCTGGCGAGAATGGGTGATTCGGGCCTTCAACCAGAACTTGCCGTATGATCAGTTCATTACTTGGCAAACGGCGGGTGATCTACTCCCCAATCCGACCAGGGATCAACGACTCGCGACGACGTTCAACCGGCTGCATCGCCAGACCAACGAAGGGGGCAGTATTGAAGCCGAGTTCCGAGTCGCCTACGTGGCCGATCGCGTGGTGACAAATGGCACGGCCTTCCTGGGGCTGACCTTCGAATGTGCCCGCTGTCACGACCACAAATACGATCCGATCACGCAGCGCGACTTCTATCAGTTCTCGGCCTTCTTCTCGAATATCGACGAACACGGGCTCTACTCGCACTTCACGGAAACCGCCCCCACTCCCGCCTTGCTGCTGTATGACGGCGATCAGGAAGTCAAACACCGCGAACTGCTCGACAAGATCCGCCTGAAGGAAGCCGAACTCGCCAGGATTCGCGATGCAGCAAAAGAACGATTCGCAAAGCACGCGTCATCAAAGCCGGACTACGCGGTCACCAGCCCGAACTACGGCACACTCAATCACCCGCAGACGATCGGGGAAGCCCCCACCAAACCAATCACGGCGACTGCGAAATTCAATTTCGACGACGCCAAGCCAAGTGGAGGCAACGCCTTAGTCGCCGGAGTGACTCGGGCCATTGCCACTGAGACACCGAAGTCTGATGCCAGTGCCGCCCCTGCGGCGACCGAAAGCAAAGCGATTCAATTCGATGGAGATGACAGCTTTGCCTGCAAAGGCTCCGGACAGTTTGGCCGAGTCTCCCCATTCACGTTTTCGCTGTGGGTGCACCCCGCGAGCCATAAGCCGCGCGAAGTGATTCTGCATCAAAGTGTTGCCGCCGAGGATTCTGCGTTTCGCGGGATCTCGCTGGTCCTCGACGATGGCGAGCCGGTGGTATCACTCATCCATTTCTGGCCGGGCAACGCAATCCAGGTGAGCAGTCCGAAAATCGTCCCTGTCGGTCAATGGACTCTGATCACCGTCACCTACGACGGCAGCAGCCACGCCGCAGGATTGCACATCTATCTCAACGGACGACCAGTCGAACTGGATGTCTTTCGCGACAAGCTGACTCGCGATATCAAATACCGGGCAGAATGGGGTGATTCGAATTCCGGCGGAGTCGAACTGGCATTGGGCGCCCGCTTCCGCGATGTCGGCTTCAAAGGGGGCATTGTCGATGAACTGCTGGTCTTCGATCAGGAACTGACTCCGCTCGAAGTCGCCGCCCTGCCGAGTCAGTACGTTGTGCCTCATGCTCCTCCGTCCCCTCCAGCAAAAGCGGATCAGTCTGCTGCATTCGAACATTACCTGCGTCGTCATGACGATGCCTATCAGTCTGCCGCAGCAGAACTGCAATCACTGCGAAACGACGAGAACGAACTGGTGACGAAAGTCCGCCAGATCATGACGATGAAGGAGATGGATGAACCGCGTCCGACATTCGTCTTGAAACGGGGTGCCTATGACAGCCCGGCCGAGCAAGTCGGCGCGGATACTCCGGCAGGCGTGTTCTCACTACCCGCTGGCCTGCCTGGCAACCGATTGGGTCTGGCGAAGTGGATGACCGACGACCGAAACCCGCTCGTCAGTCGAGTCGCTGTGAACCGGTTCTGGAACTACCTGTTCGGAAGAGGATTGGTCGCATCCGTCGAAGACTTCGGCGCTCAAGGGCAATCCCCCACGCATCCAGAACTGCTCGACTGGCTCGCTCGCGACTTTATGAACAGTGGTTGGAATGTAAAACGACTCTGCAAGCAGATGGTCCTGTCGGCGACCTATCGGCAGTCGTCCACACCAAAGGATCCCCAGGTCGCCCATTCTGATCCAGACGACTTGTGGCTGGCTCGTGGACCTCGTTACCGGTTGTCAGCCGAACAGATTCGCGATAACGCGCTCGCCGTCAGCGGACTGCTGGTTCCCAAGTTGGGCGGGCCCAGTGTCATGCCCTACCAACCTGCCGGTCTGTGGGAAGAAGCCGGCACCGGCAAGTCCTATCATCAAGCTAAGGGCGAAGGCCTGTATCGCCGCAGTATCTACACATTCTGGCGGCGCACCTCGCCTCCGCCGACAATGGTGACGTTTGACGCCACCGGCCGCGAAACCTGTACTGCCCGCCGCGAACGAACGGCCACGCCCCTGCAGGCCCTGGTGCTGCTCAACGATCCGCAATTCATCGAAGCGGCTCGCGTGCTGGCAGAGAGGCTGATCCTGCAGAATCCAGATTCAGTAGACGTTCGACTGCAGGTGGCCTTTCGGCAGCTCACCAGTCGCGCACCGTCGGACAAAGAAATGTCTGTGCTGAAGAAACTCTACGAAGAGCAGAAGTCGCACTTCAGTGTTGCACCGGCAAAAGCGACAGAGCTGATCACCATTGGTGATTCCCCACGCAGTGACAAGCTTGACGCAGTTGATCACGCGGCGATGACCGTGGTGGTGCAGACGCTGATGAACTTCGATGAATGCGTCACCAAGCGATAAGTTGGCGGAAGAATATTTGTCTGTTGATTTTGTTGGAAAGCTTCAAATGTTCGATAACGCTCTGGCCTCTGCAAACAGTCTCTCCCGCCGTGCAATGCTGAGTCGTATCGGGATGGGATTTGGCGGCGTCGCCCTGACCGACTTGCTCCAGCGAGATCGACGCCTGCTGGCCGGCACCGGCGGTGCCTTGTCAGACACGCATCACACGCCCAAAGCCAAACGAGTCATCTACCTCTTCCAGAGCGGCGGGCCGTCGCAACTGGAGACTTTTGACTACAAGCCACTGTTGAATGAGCGGCATGGTCAGCAACTGCCGGACTCCGTGCGACAGGGACAGCGACTGACAGGAATGTCGGGCAATCAGGCCTCGCTGCCGCTGGCGGGATCCATGTTCAAGTTCGCGCAGTATGGAAAAGCGGGTGCCTGGATCAGTGAACTGCTGCCGCACACCGCGAAGTTGGCTGACGAGTTGGCGATCATCCGGTCGATGGAAACCGAGGCGATCAATCACGACCCGGCGATCACGTTTTTGCAGACCGGCAATCAGATTTCTGGACGTCCCAGCATCGGGGCCTGGTTGAACTATGGTTTGGGAACCGACAACGAAAACCTCCCTGCGTTCGTGGTGTTGATCACAAAAGGCAAAGGGGATCAACCGCTCTATTCGCGGCTCTGGGGTACAGGGTTTCTGCCAAGTCGTTATCAGGGAGTCCAGTTCCGAGCCGGAAAGGACCCGGTCCTCTATCTAAACAACCCGGCCGGTGTGGATCGAGACAGTCGCCGACTCATGCTCGATCGACTGAATGAACTGCACGAGATCGAACTGGCAGCGACGGGAGATGTGGAGTTGAACACGCGGATCGCGCAGTACGAGATGGCGTTTCGCATGCAGTCGAGCGTGCCCGAAGTGACCGACGCTGCTGCTGAACCCGAACATATCTTCGACCTATATGGCCCCGATGCCAAGAAGCCGGGAACGTTCGCTGCGAACTGCCTGCTGGCGCGACGGCTCGCCGAACGCGGCGTGAAGTTTATTCAGCTCTATCATCAAGGCTGGGACCAGCACGGTGGTCTGCCCAACGGGATTCGGACTCAATGTCGCGAGACCGACCAGCCCGCCGCGGCCTTGCTGACGGACCTCAAGCAGCGCGGAATGCTCGACGACACCCTGGTGATCTGGGGAGGCGAGTTTGGGCGCACGAACTATTCGCAGGGGAAGCTCACCGCTACCGACTATGGCCGCGACCACCACCCGCGCTGTTTCAGCATGTGGATGGCCGGCGGCGGTGTGAAGGGGGGCACTGTCCACGGCGAGACTTGTCCGTTCGGCTACAACATCGTGAAAGACCCCGTCCCGGTCCGCGACTTTCACGCTACGATCCTGCACCTGCTGGGCATCGATCACGATCGGCTCACGTATAAGTTCCAAGGCCTCGATGCCAAACTCACCGGAGTCGAACAGGCCCGCGTTGTGCAGTCGATTCTGGCGTAGTTGATGAGGAAAAGCTCTTTCTTCGCTCCCTGGCGTATTTGCCACAACTGGAACGGCATTCGCAATTGTAAGGTCTCGCATGCAACACGCATGCACACTGATGATTTCCAGTGATGTTGCTCAAGAATCGGGCAGCGATCACTTAATCGGTGCGCGAGTCTTCAATTGAATCATGGGTGGAGCGATTCCTTGGATCAGTCACAACCGACGACGGCAGAGGGCCGCCGATTGGGAGCCGAAGCGCGGCGCGAGCCCGCAGCGAACTGGAAACGCTGGGGGACCTATCTCGCCGAACGCCAGTGGGGGACTGTTCGCGAAGACTATTCCACCAACGGTGCGGTGTGGAACCACTTCACTCACGACGACGCCACCTGGCGAGCCTATCGATGGGGCGAGGACGGGCTGCTTGGCTTCACAGATCGGCAGTGCCGATTATGTTTTGCCGTGGCCCTCTGGAACGGCGTGGATCCGATTCTAAAAGAACGCCTGTATGGTCTTGCCGGGCACGAAGGGAATCATGGCGAGGATGTGAAGGAGTGCTATTTTTATCTCGATGCGACTCCGACGCATTCTTATTGCAAGGCTTTGTACAAGTACCCGCAGACGGCGTTTCCCTATCAGGGACTGCGCGATGAAAACCGGATGCGATCGCGGCGGGACTTGGAATATGAGCTGACTGACACCGGCATCTTCGATGGTGATCGCTATTTCGATGTTTATGTCGAATACGCGAAAGCCGACGCAGACGACATCCTGATTCGCATTACGATTCATAACCGAGCCGATGAGGCGGCGAAGCTCGATGTCTTACCGACACTCTGGTTTCGAAATTCGTGGGCTTGGCAATCGGGGTACGAAGCGGATGTGCCGAAGCCGCGCATCAGCCAGGTCACACCAGGTCAGGTGATCGCCGAACACAGCACGCTGGGACGCTATCGCTTCGACGCCGATGCCGACCCTCAAGGCAACCTTCCGGCGTGGCTCTTCACCGAGAACGAAACCAATACATTGCGACAAAAAGGGGGCGAGGGAACTCGACTCTCATCGAAAGACGCCTTTCACCTGCATGTCGTTCAAAACCAGCGCGGAGCCATCAACCAGTTTCCGCGTGGCACCAAATCGGCCGCTCGATACACATTGAATATTCCTGCGGGCGGATCGACGACCATTCGAGTGCGACTGGCCGACGATTCGATTCCCGTGACGGCCCCCTTCTCTTCGCAATTCGATGAGATCTTTGCGCAGCGAATCGCCGAAGCGGATGAATTTCACAACTCGTGTGCTTCGCATGGCCTGACGCATGATGAACGGCGCGTTCTGCGGCAAGCGAACGCTGGGCTGTTGTGGTCCAAGCAGTTCTATTACTACGCGGTCGGTGACTGGCTGCGTGAGACTCCCAAGCGGATTCATGCGGGCGATTCAGTCGAGAAGACTCGCAACGCCGCCTGGACGCACCTGTTCAATCGCGATGTGATCTCGATGCCGGATAAGTGGGAATATCCCTGGTACGCGGCTTGGGATAGTGCCTTTCACATGATTCCGTTCACCAGCCTGGATCCACACTTCGCGAAGGAGCAGATCCTGCTGTTCCTGCGTGAATGGTACATGCATCCGAACGGGCAGATTCCGGCTTATGAATGGAACTTCAGCGATGTGAATCCGCCCGTGCATGCCTGGGCTTGCTGGCGTGTCTATCAGATGACGGCTCGAAATGGGGATCGTGATCGCGAGTTCCTGGCGCGATGTTTCCAGAAGCTCCTGCTGAACTTCACGTGGTGGGTCAATCGCAAAGACGTGAATGATCGTCACGTCTTCACGGGTGGTTTCCTGGGGCTCGATAACATTGGGATCTTCGATCGTTCCAAGCCGCTCCCTACGGGTGGACATCTCGAGCAGGCCGACGGGACTGCCTGGATGGCGTATTACTGCTCCAGCATGTTGTCGATCGCCTTTGAACTGGCCGATGGCAATCCCGCGTACGAGGACATGGCGTCGAAGTTCTTCGAACATTACATGACGATTGCCGCGGCAATGAATTCCATCGACGGCACCGGCCTGTGGGATGAAGAGGACGGCTTCTACTATGATCACCTGCATGTCAACGGGCAGAGTATCCCCCTACGGATTCGCTCCATCGTCGGAATCATCCCGCTGTTCACAGTCGATGTTTTGTACGACAGAGTGATTCGTCAACTGCCTGGTTTTCGCAAGCGAATGGACTGGTTCCTCCATCATCGCAAAGACATCATCGACACAATGACGTACATGGAAAAGAGCGGGCCCGACTGTCCGATGGAAGGACTGCGGCTGCTGGCGATTCCAACTCGCAAACAGTTGGAGCGGATCCTGAAGTACGTCCTCGATGAAGACGAGTTTCTGTCGCCTTATGGCATCCGATCACTCTCCAAATATCACGAGAAACATCCGTTCAGTTTCAATGTCAACGGGTCAGAGATGCGGGTCCAGTATGTCCCCGGCGAATCTGATAGTGGCATGTTTGGCGGCAATTCGAACTGGCGCGGGCCGGTCTGGTTTCCGCTCAACTATATCCTGCTGGAGGCGTTCGAACGTTACTACCAGTTCTATGGAGACGACTTGCAGGTGGAATGTCCCACGGGTTCTGGGAACTTGATGAACCTGAAGCAAGTCGCCAACGAACTCCGTCGCCGACTCTCATTGTTATTCCTGGCCAACGACGAAGGCGTCCGCCCCTGTTATGCCCGCGGTGATCGGTTCGTGAACGACCCGAACTGGGGCAACCTGGTGCTGTTCTACGAGTATTTCCACGGCGACACAGGCCGAGGTTTGGGAGCCAGCCACCAGACCGGCTGGACTGCCCTGATTGCACCGATCTTGGAGCAGTTGGCGAAGGAACGAGCTGAGGAGCCCCAAGTCCAAGTCTGACGATCAGCGACGCAGCACCCACAAAATGCGTGAAGTCTGCTTACTCAGTAGCGACGGGCTCAGTGATCGCACCGTCTGGCTTGTCGATTCGCAGCGACGCCAGGAAATGTTTGGTTTGCTCACTGTCTCTGTCTTGTCGAGCGACGGCGGCGATTGCTCGATAGCACTTTCCGCCGATGAAGAAGACTCGCATCTGGAGGGAGTGTTTCTGGCTGGCATCGAACTCCCATTCGCGGCCGTTCAAGCCGCTTGACGTGATCTTTTGCTCTCGCAGTAGTTTGTATTCGACTCCGAGGTGTCTGCCGACTGCGGGGAAATTATCGCGGATCAGGTCGAGACGTTGCTCGTCCGTTTGCGCGGCGTCATCGGCGAATTCGTCGGAATGGGTCAACGCGTAGTAAGTGTTTGAACCTTGCAGTGCCAGTGACATGCCAGTCGAGGTGACTCGCTGCGCTTTTTGATTGGTCGCTTTTGGTGAGGCGGGAAACTCGATGCTGCAGACGCCGTCGGCGGTGGAGTAACGCTTCCAGTTCGCGTCCCCAACGGGAGCCATGCGAGCCCAGTTCATGAGCCACAATCCCGGGCCGAACAGAACCAATGCGGGACCGATGACTTTCAGCAGTCGGCCGTAGCGGCGATGCCATTCATCAAAGCTGAGG
This sequence comes from uncultured Schlesneria sp., assembly GCA_966211735.1. Taxonomy (GTDB): domain Bacteria; phylum Planctomycetota; class Planctomycetia; order Planctomycetales; family Planctomycetaceae; genus Schlesneria. The sequence continues at coordinate 10,645 of CBIHQO010000003.1, read as the reverse complement.
CTGACGCCCGGTTGCTTACCCGTTCGCCGAAAGCCGAGCAGCGTGAGATAAATACCGCCCAGCAGCGGGATCGCGCCGTTAATGAGTTCACCGAAGAAATCAGGATTCATATCCCCTGCCCTTCCTCGTGACTCGCGCGAGGAGTTGACAATATTCCTTCGAGAGCTGTTGGCCGTTCTTGGCTGGCGAGTGAAAGGAACATTGCTCAGTCTGTGATCGGTCAGAGGCTCAGTTTGATTTCGCCAGATGGTAGAATTCCCGCTGTTCGTTCACAAGCTGCGGCGAGTGATCGTGCCGTGTCGGTGTGCGGATGCTTGTCTGTCCCGCGACTGGAGTGCAGAATCCCCCACCACATTGACCGACGTTCGCTAACTGATGCTTGCTCTTGCACGAGTTGCTGACATGAGACGACGTGAAGTATCGCCAATGTTGATTCCGTTCTACTTCGTGCTTGTCGGCACGGCGGCAGTTGTACCTGGGTGGGTGGCCGCGGCAGAGCCATTAACTGTTGAGGCGTCTGCGTCGATCGGGCAGATCAGGCCGCTGCATGGCGTCAACAATGGTCCGGTGAATCAAGGAGAAACGGTCGACGTGACAGCCGCGTGGAAACCGCTGTCGATTCCATCGACCCGACTTCACGACAGCGAATGGCCGACCAGCGACATCGTCGATATTCACGCGATATTTCCTGATTTGAATGCCGATCCGCTGTCACCGGCGAGCTATCGATTCGCTCGTACGGACGACTACATCAAGCCGATCATTGCGTGCGGCAGCGGAATCGTCTATCGGCTGGGCGAAAGTATCGAGCACACGAAGCGAAAGCACTTTGTGCATCCCCCTCGGGATTACGATCACTGGGCGAATGTCTGCCTGGGGATCATCCGGCATTACAATGAAGCCTGGGCCGACGGCCATCGCTATCAGATTCGCTACTGGGAAATCTGGAACGAGCCCGAGAATCGTCCGACGATGTGGAGCGGCAACGATGCGGATTACATCCGGCTGTATGTGACGGCTGCGAAGGCGATCAAGGCGAAGTATCCAGACTTGAAAGTCGGCGGTCCGGCAGCGGGGGCTTCGGGGGACATCGTCAACGGACAGTATCAGCCGACGCAATTCTTACGAGACCTCGTGAAGGCCTGCCGCGAGGCGCAGGCACCGCTCGATTTTTTCTCGTGGCACACCTACACGAATGATCCGACGCTGTATGCGAAGAAGGCTCATGGAATCCGGCAGTGGCTCGATGCGGAAGGATTTACCAAGACCGAGTCGCATCTGAACGAGTGGAATTATCTGCCGGGCAACGATTGGAATGGAATGCTGAACATGGCTCAGCCAGGAGTTCGTGACCGATGGTATGCGGAGATGGGGGGCGTCCCCGGCGCGACATTTGTGGCGAACTCATTCGTGAATTTTCAGGATGCACCGTTAGACGTGGCCAACTTCTACAGCGGCGATACCAGTCCGTTTGGTCTGTTCGAGCGATTTGGGACGCCGAAGAAGACCTATTACAGTTTTCTGGCATTCGCTCAATTGCTGGAGACGCCGCATCGCGTACGACTATCGGGTGGTCAGGCCGGAAACCCGTTCGGACTGGCTGGTCTCAATGAATCGAAAACGGAGTTGCGTGTCTTGGTGACTCGCCAGGTCGCGTCAAAGCAGTCTCAACCCTTGGTGATCGAGAATCTTCCTTGGAAAGGGGCCAGTGAATTCCAGGTGTTTCATCTGGATGAGACGCACAACTTAGAGTTGATCTCGAAGGCCAGTTTCGAAGCCAACGGTCAATTGTTCACAGTGGACCTGCCTGGAAGCGGTGTTGTGCTGGTTAAGTTACGGCAGAAACTGGGGGAGTAGGGTTGATTGTGACACACGCGATCAGAGCGTCAATATCGACGCAAAGATACTGGCAACCCAAAGCGGCCGCCAGTGGCATCCAACGCGAGGCCAGACTCAAGTCAAAGCGAGGGGCTAGAAGCCCATCCCGCGAAGAACGATCCCACGAAAAACAATCGAGTTCACTTCGTGCCGGCTGGTGAATATTTGGCGACGGGTTCTCGGTGGACGATTGGCTCATTGGGGCCTTGGATCGCTTTCACGCGATCGTAGAGTTTGCGAACAGCGACTTCGGTGTCGACCACTTCCAAGACGAGTTCTGTCTTGTAAGACTTACCCGGCTTGACGATGGGCAAGCGACCATGTTTTCGTTCGAAGGCGCGGAAATTCGGAAAATTGATTCCCGGCTCTAAACCAGTCACGTAGCCATCATCCTCCGCAATCGTATTCTTCCAGACCGTAAACGCGGGAAGGTTTCGGGTCTGGAAATGGACAGCGAAGGCCGCATTGTTGGACGAGTTGGCCAGGACCGCCGTTGACCAGCCGTCGGAATCGGCCAGCGGAACGTGATAATAGGCCTGCTCGGCGAATCCTGCGATGGGAGCTCCGTAAACATAGCAGGCGTCGATTCCCTGGGCCGCTCGGGCATCGCGTGGAACGATGTCACGACACGGCATGGCATAGGTCGAGCAAGGTTCGAGGAATGGTCGGCCGACGTTGATATGGTAGAGCAGCGACAGTTCGGAAGCTTGTCCACCAAGATTGGTCACTTCATCGGTGATCGAACAGACGTTCGAACCCGCCTGGAGCCGCAGTGTGGAGGTGAGCCGCCAGCGCGGTCCGAACATGGAGCATTCGTCGACCGTGCCGATCAGTTCGATGGCCCCTGAGCCGCTGGTGTCGATCTGGACTTCGACCCGATGAGCCGGCAGATTGGCGATTCGGCCGTGCAAGGTCAGGCTTTCGCCCTGGTCTTCACCCGGCGGACCCATGAAAGCGAGTCCACAACGGCACAGCAGTTCGTTAAACCCATGGAGCCAACCGAGGCCACCTCGGTCCTGCAGATTGACGAAGGCGGGATGAACTGGCCGTTCAACCGGAGACTTCCATTCGAGCGGTAGATCGCCAAGCCGCCCCTTCCAGATCCCCATCCCGCGGGTGGGAAGAACGGAGAGGGACATCCGGCCATTGTCGAGTTCAATGACCTGAACCCCTTCGGAAACACCACCTCGCAACGTCTTCCACCGGACCGACCATTGGTTGGAACCGGAGAGGCGCAACGCTTGAATTGGGAGGATTTCACCCCGGTCAGAGTGAACTCCGGCATCGACATCGGTCAATATGTAGGAAACGGCAGCCATCAGAACCTCGTAGGAGAAGTCAGGCGGACGGGTGACAGCCTGTCTGCCAGAATGTACAACATCGCACACGACATCGCGAGTGGCCGCAGTCCGGCCGCTGGCAAATGTTTCGGGCACCGGCATTTCGGGCCAACGATCAATGTCTAAATACCGAACGGGAGCGGCATGAGCCTTGATGGGATGGATGCCTTTCGGCCCTACTCGAAAGAGTGGTATGAGGCGCTCAAACGGACTTTGGGCGAAGCCTGTTGCCGGCAACTGGGCCTGTATGCGATGCCCGACGACTGGGTGCTTTCCGTTGTCATCCCCGTCTATAATGAAGAGCGAACCTTAAGAGTCTTAATTGACCGGGTCCGGTCGGTTCCGATTCGTAAAGAGTTGGTGCTGGTTGAGGATTGCAGTAAAGACGGAACGCGGGCGGTCCTGCAGCAACTGGAAGCCGAAGCCGCGGCGAATCCCGATCCGCTGAATGCCATCAGCGTGACCTATCATGATGTGAACAAAGGAAAAGGGGCGGCGGTTCGAACCGGCTTTTCCAAGGCCCGCGGGGATGTCGTCATCATCCAGGACGCGGACCTCGAATACAATCCGTCCGAATATCCGCGTCTATTACGGCCGATCGTTGAAGGCCATGCCGACGTTGTCTATGGAAGCCGGTTCCTGGGAGATCAAGAACATCGAGTGCTGTACTATTGGCATTCGCTGGGTAACCGTGTGCTGACCACCGTTTCCAATTGCATGACCAATTTGAACCTGACGGATATGGAAACCTGCTATAAGGTCTTCACTCGTCAGGCATTGGCCGATATCTGGCCGACGCTGAAGCAAAATCGGTTTGGGATTGAACCTGAACTGACGGCCAAAATCGCTCGTCGACATCTTCGCGTGTACGAATTGGCCATCAGTTATCACGGCAGGACGTACAAGGAAGGCAAGCACATCGGTTGGAAGGATGGCGTGCAGGCTCTATGGTGCATCCTGAGATATTGGTGGAAAGACTGATTTTGGCCGTTGTGGCCATCCACCGCCGTCAAAATTTCTTCACGGCTCCTGTCTGTCACACACCCGCGAGAAGGTGTTTTTTGAATGAGTAGTTCGCCGCAGAGTGGTTCGAATAATGATAGTTCCGGTGATTCACGCCGTCCGGGCGGTTCACGTGTCATGTTTTCTCCGCAATGGATCATCTTCGCAGTCCTCTCGTTGATGTTGCTGTCGTGGATGTTTACGAAATATGGAGATACGGCATCGCGTGTCGACTACATGTTCTTGTGGAATCAGATCACCGCTGGCAACGTCGAGGAGGCCACCTTCCAGGGTGATGTTGTTCGCGGACGATGGAAAACGCCACCACCACCGGCCGAGAAAAACGGACCTGCTTTGGTTAAAAACTTCGAGGTCTACCTGCCAGTGCCACTGGATCACGATCTGAAGAAGCATATGCAGGACCACGGGGTCGAATTCTCGGGCAAGCCGGAAAACGGCTTGTTTGGTGCCAATGGCGTGATGCTGCTGATCAACGCCCTCTCGCTGGTCGCGTTTGTCTGGTTCATGTGGTTCATTCTGCGTCGGAACAGCGACCCGTTTAGTTCAGGAATGCTAGGGAATTTTATTCGCAGTCCCGCCAAACGCGTGAAGCCTTCAGAGCATCCGACGACGTTTGATGATGTGGCTGCGATGGAGCAGGCCAAGTTCGAACTGCAGGAAATTGTCGAATTCCTGAAGACCCCTGCCAAGTTCCTGCGGCTGGGTGCCCAGATCCCCAAGGGTGTCTTGCTGATGGGGCCACCTGGAACCGGCAAGACGCTGCTGGCTCGAGCCACCGCTGGCGAGGCGGGAGTGCCATTCTTCGCGATTAATGGTTCGGAATTCATTCAGATGTTTGTGGGCGTCGGTGCCAGCCGCGTTCGTGATATGTTTAAGACCGCCAAAGAGAATGCACCCTGCATTCTGTTTATCGACGAAATCGATGCAGTCGGTCGAATCCGTGGTGCGGGTCTGGGCGGCGGTCACGACGAACGTGAGCAGACGCTGAATCAGATCCTGAGCGAAATGGACGGCTTCCAGCAGACTGAAGCCGTAATCGTGGTGGCCGCGACGAATCGTCCCGACGTGCTGGACCCTGCCCTGCTCCGTCCCGGTCGCTTCGATCGTCACGTGACTGTCGATCGACCGACCAAGGCCGGCCGGGCAGCGATTCTGAAAGTGCATTCACGGAAAGTCCCGCTGGGAGAAGATGTCGACCTCAACGCGATCGCCGCGGGATCGATCGGATTCTCGGGAGCCGAACTCAAGAATCTCGTGAACGAAGCCGCGCTGCATGCCGCTCGGACCAGTAAGGACACCGTCGTTGCCTCTGACTTCGATGCGGCCCGCGACAAAATCCTGATGGGCCCCAAGCGCGAAGAAGTATTGAACGAACGTGAACGCCTGATGACAGCCTATCACGAATGCGGGCATGCGCTGCTGGCGTGGCTGCTGTCGGATGTGGATCACGTCCATAAGGTGACGATTATCCCCCGCGGTCGAGCCCTGGGTGTGACGCAGTTGCTGCCAGACGAAGATCGCTACAACGTTGGCGAGGCCCGTCTGCATTCGCAACTGTCATTCATGCTGGGTGGTCGTGCGGCTGAGAAGCTGATCTTCGACGAATACTCGGCCGGTGCGGAAGACGATCTGAAGCGAGCCACCCAGATGGCGCGACGGATGATCACGCGTTGGGGTATGAGTACCGTCATCGGCCCCGTCGCCTTCCGCGATACCGATGAGCACCCATTCCTCGGGAAAGAAATGCACGAGCAACGTGATTACAGCGAAGAAACCGCTCGGATCATCGACCTGGAAGTGCAGAAGTTCCTGCAATTGGCAGATAAGCGCGCGGTTCAAGTGCTGACAGATAATCGCGACAAGCTGGATGCGATGACCAAGGCCCTGGTCGAGAAAGAATCGCTCGACCAGAACGAGATCGCTGAGATCATCGGTGTTGCGACTGTGCGAGGTGAGGCGGCTCGTCGGTTGGAACAACAGTCGTAGTTGCCATGGGGACCGATTAACTTTTGTCCAAGGGCTCACGATCGACAGCGTGTGGCAATTTGGAACCGAGGTTTTGATGTTCACGCGATTTCGGACTGGCTCGCAGTGTCACTGGTTCAACGCGCCACTCATTAAGATCCCTCCTTCGACCAGCGGTGCCCTGTTTCTGGCAGCGTTGGGAGGTGCCTATGAATTCGAAGAGGAGCAGTTGCGGAGCCGCCTGATTCAGTTCGCGACGGATTTACGATGGTCATTGCAGCAACCGGAATTGCACAGCGGTCGCGGCGTGCCGGAATTCGTGGCAAGTTTGTCGGCGGTGCTCGATTTCCTGAACTCTGTCGATGATGCGACCGTGCTGCTTTATTCCTTCGACCGTGCGCCGTCGATTGACGACCTGCTGGAGGCATTTGCCAGTGGTGCCGGTGCCAACGATTGGGCGCTGGAAGAACTCGGCAAGAAAGGGACGAAGGGTCGACAGCTTCTGCTGTCGGCCCTCCCGAAGCAGCAGGCCAAAGATCGCTTACTGGCTGCGGTCTCGATGTTGCTGATTCTCTTTAGAGACGAAGCCACCGTCGCCGAGATTCAGCGGTTTGCTCACACTTGCGCCCCGGAGTTGGCGAATGACGTCGCTCAATTGGTTGCGATCTATACGTCGATCTGAATCGTGGCAATTCGCTGTCATTCCGCAAACCCATCCAGAACGCGAGCGAATGCCGCATACGTTCCCGCATCGAACAGGACGAATCGAACCGCCAGCGCTGCGGGATGGCTGAGCAGGAACGCTCGCGTTTCATCCAGCGAGTTTTCGGCCGCCAAGTCCACGGGAAAGCCGTAAATGCCGGTACTGATTGCGGGAAACGCAATGCTGGCGCACTGATATCCAATCGTCAGTTCCAGGCAGCGACGATAGGCCGAGCGAAGTTGCTCGGGCTCACCATCTCGCCCGCCGCGCCAGACGGGGCCCACTGCGTGAAAGAGGAATTTCACCGGCAGATCACCAGGGCCGCTGGCCACGGCATCTCCTGTCGGACAACCGAGTGGATAGCGTTTGCTGGTTTCTTCGTTCACGCTGGCGCCGGCCGCGCGATGAATCGCCCCATCGACGCCGCCACCCACGATCAAGTCCGAGTTGGCGGCATTCACGATCGCATCGACACGCTGCAAAGTGATATCGCCTTGCACGAGTTCGATGTGGCTGTTTCCGTATTGGACTTTCATAAGCACGTTCCATCCTGGCTTGGTATTGTCAGATGCGTCGATTGGAGAATTGTGATGCGGGCCACGTTGTCGGGGGTCTTGCCTTTGCAGTCCTGATCGGCGAACGTAAGCTACTTCCTGATCTTGTCGGTCAATTGTCCCACTAGTCAAAGATTCTCGCCTCGTGGCTAAGACGCGTGTCGTCCTGTTGATCCCAACGCTGGATCGGTCTGGTGCAGAAAAGCAATGTACCCTACTGGCGACCCGATTGCCGCGCGACCAGTTTGATATTCACGTCGTCGCACTCACTCGGGGTGGTCCCCATGCGGATGATCTCACGGCGGCCGGAATCCCGCTGACGATTATCGGCAAGCAGTTTAAGTTCGACCCGTCGTCGTTCTGGCGGCTGCGTCGCGAGTTAAAACGCCTCCAGCCCGACATCCTGCACACCTGGTTGTTCGCAGCCAATTCATACGGGCGGCTGTGTGCCAGCGTCATTCCGCAGGCGAAAATTGTCGTTTCTGAGCGATGTGTCGACAGTTGGAAAGCCGGCTGGCAACTGTGGCTCGACCGACGGTTGATCGCTCGGACGGACCGGCTGGTCGGTAACTCGCAGGCCGTGGTCGACTTCTACCGCGAACTTGGTCTCCCCACAGAGAAGCTGTCCTGCATTCCAAACGGGATCGATCTTAGTCCTGAATCGTCGCAAAATTTGGATCGAGCCTCACTGCGTCACGAAATGAACGTGCCGGGCGACGCTTTCGTAGCGGGCTACGTCGGTCGATTGGCGCGTCAAAAACGCGTGGAAGATTTGATCTGGGCCGTGGAGACGCTGCGGCAGATCCGCACGCAACTGCACTTGGTTCTGATTGGATCCGGACCCGAGCGAGAGAAATTAGAAGAGTTCGCGCGCAACGTGAATTGTGTCGAGAACGCTCATTTTCTGGGTCATCGCGAGGATGCAACCCGCTTTCTGCAGGCAATGGACGTATTCTGTCTGGCCAGCAGTTTTGAAGGGATGTCGAATAGTGTCATGGAGGCAATGGCAGCCGGGTTGCCAGTGATCGCCAGTGATATCCCCGCCAATCGCGAGTTGGTCGTTCACAATGAAACGGGATTCCTCTGCAAGCTGGGTGATGCCGTCGGATATATGCAGTATCTGCGACGACTGATCGATGAACCTGGATTAGGTGAACGCCAGGGTGCTGCGGGTCGCGAACGCATTCGAACGTTGTTCAGTATCCAGAATATGCTTGATCGCTATGCCGACTTGTATCGCCAATTGATGGGAACGTGATTCATGTGTGGTATTGCGGGCGCAGCCTGGACTGCGAACGGTGAACCGGTTCCTGAGGCGGTCTTGAAAAAGATGACCGATGTGCTGGTCCATCGTGGTCCAGACGACGCCGGAGAGTACTTTTCTGATCGTGGTCAGAGTTCGACAACCGTCCGACCGAATGGGGCGGCACTCGGTTTTCGACGCTTGTCCATCATCGATCTCTCGGGAGGGCATCAGCCCCTTTCCAACGAAGACGGCACCGTCTGGATCGCGTTCAACGGCGAGGTGTACAACTACCGCGAACTGAAGCCCGAACTGGAATCGCTGGGACACCAGTTTCGGACGGCCAGCGATACCGAATGTATCGTGCATGCCTACGAGCAATGGGGCAACGATTGCGTCCAGCATCTGCGCGGGATGTTTGCCTTTGCGATCTGGGACGAACGTCAGCATCGGCTGTTCCTGGCACGAGACCGTATGGGCCAGAAGCCGCTGGTCTATCGAATTGCCAACGGTCGGCTCGCGTTTGCCAGTGAGTTGAAAGCGTTGCTCCAGGTCCCTGGCGCACCTCGCGATGTGGACCCGTGTGCTGTCGCGGACTTCGTCACGCTGCAGTATGTGCCACATCCCAGGACGATGCTGTCTGGCTATCACAAGCTGCCACCTGCGCATTGGGCCGAATTTGATGTCCAAACCGGTGATCTCAAGCTTCAGCGATACTGGCGGGCTCCTTACGCGAGGCCTGACAGTCAGGAACCGAAGAAGGACTTAAGCGACCCTGCGGCAATAGCGACGGCACTGCGGGAAACGTTGACAGAGGCGGTCCGCCTGCGAATGCGCAGTGATGTGCCGTTTGGGGCGTTCCTGTCAGGCGGAGTCGACTCGACGATTATTACTGGACTGATGCAGCAGCAAACGTCGCAACGAGTGAAGACGTTTTCGATCGGCTTCTCGGTGAAGAAGTACGACGAACGCAGTTATGCGCGCGAAGCGGCAGCCAAGCTGGGGACCGAACATCACGAGTTTGTGGTCGATCCGTCCGCGGTCGAGATGCTGCCTCGTTTGACGTGGCACTACGACGAACCGTTTGCAGACAGTTCCGCGATTCCGACGATGTACCTGTCGCAGTTGACTCGTCAGCACGTGACGGTTGCCCTGTCGGGAGATGGCGGTGACGAATTGTTTGCCGGCTACGATCGATATCGAGCTGTCGAGTTGGCTGCGGAAATTGATCGCTGGCCATGGATCTTTCGGGCACCGCTGTACAGTCCCATCTGGCGCTACATGCCTGCTCCCGTTCAGCAGAAATCGCGCTTACGGCAGGTGAAGCGGTTCGTTGCCGCCCTGGGGTTGGCTCCTGAGCGGCGGTATGGCAACTGGATGAGTATCTACGATGACGGGCGGCGTCAGTCGTTGTTCACACCGGAATTTCAGCGGACTCTGCGGGGGCACGACGGATTGTCGTTTCTGCTGCAGTCCTACGCCGATTGTTCCGAGGCGGACTTTGTGCAACGGACGACTTGCGTTGATACCGAGACCTATCTTCCCTGCGATATTTTGACGAAAGTCGACATCGCGAGCATGGCCTTCAGCCTGGAAGCTCGCAGCCCCTTCATGGACCATCGTGTTGTCGAATTGGCGGCTGCGATCCCGCGTCCGCTGAAACTACAGAAGGGCTTGGGCAAGCAGATTCTGATCAAAACGTTTGAAGATCTGTTGCCGAAGTCGATACAGACTCGACCGAAAATGGGGTTTGGCGTGCCGCTGGACCACTGGTTCCGCGACGAACTGCGCGAGATGATGACCGACACGCTGCTTGATTCGCGAACGCTGGGTCGAGGCTACTTTAATGCCGCAGCGATTCGCAGCATGATTGATGAACACACGCGTAGTCTATGGGATCACAGTTCCCGGTTGTGGCTGCTGCTGGTATTTGAGCTAT
>CBIHQO010000002.1:0-30322 GCA_966211735.1 uncultured Schlesneria sp. | reverse complement strand
CTGGGCGGAAGGTCAGGATGAAGAACGTCAGTAACTGGAAAGCCATATCGAGCATGGCCGCCAGATTCATTTCGACCGATCCTTGATCGCGATGTTTTCGATGACGGCAGCGCATGCTAATGGCCCTCTGAACGCGTCAATCGTTCACCCAAACTTGCGATCGCTCACGCGAGGCCGGGGCAGCGGCGCCGAACAACACCGTGACTAACCGACTTGTCCGGACAGTTCGACAGCGAGTCGATTCACTGCCCCGGTACATGGTCGGTCTCCTAAAGCTCGGTAAAGCTGATCTTCTGCACCGTTTCGCCGTTTTCACGCTTTTGGTGCGAACACACGTCGATGATCTTCATGAGTTCGCCGTAATGAAGTTGTCCGTCAACAGCAATTTGGACGCGATCGTAAGGAACGTGTGCGGTTCCAAAGATCGTTTGCAGCTTCTGTTCAAGCGACAGCAGGCTTGCGGCTGCCAGCGGCCCTGGAATTGTCGCCGATTTCTCGATGCTGACTTCTTTCACACCTCCAGAAGGATCGGCGACAACCTGTAAATGCAGGGTTTCCAAGTCGAGCTGCACATCTTTTCCCAAGCCCTGCTGGGCCACAGTTCCTGCCTCGACCTTGGTGGTCGGCACGGGAGGCGGCAGGTTGACGGCCAACTGGCCTTCAATCGGGGCGGGGCGGAATGTCAGGATGAAAAATGTCAGCAACTGGAACGCCATGTCGAGCATGGCGGCCAGGTTCATTTCGACCGATCCTTGATCGCGCTTCTTTTTATGTCGGCGACGCATGCTAACGGCCCCTATTCCTTCGTCATTGCGCTCAATGAAAACTTGCGGTATCCATGATTCTGGCAGACGGTGATGACCTGATTGACCAGTTTGAACGGAGCACTGCGGTCGGCTCGAATGATCACGGCGACGGGTAAAGTCCCGTCTCCTTCAACCGGCGTTCCCGCAAACTTCAACTGTTCCTTCAGCATGCTTGCTTCGCGTGTGACGTATGGATCGATCTCGACCGAATTTCCACCGGCTTTGACGTTACCTTCCGAGTCAATGTTTAGCAGCAATGGCTCCAGCTTCCCGCTGTGTTCCAGTGGACGTGCCGATCCCAGCACGGGGAGCTTCAGCGTCATGTCCAATGACGCCCCTTTGAAGTTGATCACCAACATGAAGAACGTAATCAGTTGGAAGACCATGTCCAATAGGGGAGTCAAATTCGGCTCGGCCTTCTCGGAGTTCATTTCTGACATGGCAATCGCCTTCGGCTGAAGATCAAGCGGTTGGTTCGGCGGCTTTCTTGTGAGCTGCGTTGTGAACACGACGCACGAAGTCGTCGGCCAGATTAACGCTCTGAACAGAAAGGGATGACACTCGGTTTTTGAAAACTGCGAAGAAGTAAATCGCGGGAACTGACAGGAACACGCCTTCAAACGTCAAGATCAACGCTTCCGAGATCCCGGCGGCGACTTCACTGGCCTTCATTCCGGTGTCCGATGTCGCGATCACGCTGAAGCTGGCGATCATGCCCTTCAGAGTTCCGAGCAAGCCGATCAGGGGGCCCAGCGTCCCGACGACCGCCAGCATGCTGATCCGTTTTTCCATTTCGACGGTGACTGCTTCACCCAGTCGATCGATTGCTTCGCGAGCGTCCGACAGTCCCGAGGACAAGGCGGCCATCCCGGTGGCGATCAACTGGCCCAGTTCGGAAGAACTGTCTTTCGCCAGCCGATAAATTGCGTTGTAGTCACGCTTCACCAGCAGGGCTTCGCATTCCTGAATCAACTCGGGCGGCATCACAATCGGCTCACGCAATTCAATAAACAATCGCATGACGGTCGCGATGAAGAAGATCGAGATCACCAACAAAAAGGCACCGATCCAGCCCGACGTTTCAATAATCCACGCCAACGTCGACTTCGGGGCATGAGCGGCTGGCGCTTGAGGAGCGGCAGCAGCAGCTGGTTCGGCTTGTGCGTTGACCTCGACCGGTCGCGACAGAAGGATCATCCCGACTAAAACGGAGGCCAGAACCAGCCATCTGGGAACGGTAAACCTGTCGTGAAGCGATGCCATCTTTGGTTCCTTGAACGAGCGAAGCTGCGATACGAGTGATTGCTGGGAAGGTCGGGGGTCAGACGTAATGATCGATCTGCAATGCCTTACAATTCAGTGAGGCGGGCGGTGAATTGCGTCGAAGCCAGGAAGCTGCGCGCACTAAAACAGGATTCGTGCTATCGAACCTCAATCTATGATAGAATTGCGCGCAAGCAACTCATGCGCAGGGGGTTATCGAGATCGCAGCGATGGCACAAAAAGTTCGTCTCACAATCTTAACAGCGGATTCCAGTGGATATCAAGGACATTTAGATCAAGACGATAATCTTGCTCATTTGTAAACACGGATTTGATCAGTTGGGCCAAAATTGACGGTTCAATTCGACAAACTCGGCCGCCCAGTGGTAGTGATCGAGCAATCCGGTGGTGTCGCGTCCCAATAACCGATACGCAGCGTAAATCGCCTCGATCGTCGCCAAACCTCCATCCGGGTCCGAACGCACCTTGGAAGTTCGGGGATAAGCGGTAATCAGCGGGGGTAAACTGCGAATGGGAACGGTTGCATGGGCCCGCTGCATCGGTTCGACATGTCTCCAGGTTCCATCAAGGACTAATAACCCGCAGTTCATGTCGCTGCTGCTCAGGACGGGACCTCCCAGCCCCAGCCGCACATATCCCGTCAGATCGTGCGACATTCGCGGGAAGTTGCAGAATGCCAGGTCCGCTCGGCCTCGTAGCGGACGAACCGTGCACTTGGCTCGACGTTCGCGCGGATGGAACACAACCACCGTTGTAGGCAAGGAGACGAGCAATTCCACGGTTTTACTTTAACGACTATCGAAGATAGAGAAGCTGTACGGCGGCGATCGCTTTCAATTCAAAACGGCGAAGGCCTAAAAATGAGTCGACTCGGGGCCCGATTTGCCACGGGCATCGAGCAGATCGGAGGCTGATCCGGGCTGTGAGGATCATAGATTGCAAAAATGAATTTCGCAAAACCGCCGCAGGCTTTCGTTTCTGGCGGCAGGGAATACAGTGGTTTCACGTGCCCGAGGCAAGGAATCGTGAACTATGGCGTCGTTAATCGTTGTCTGCCCTCAGTGTCTGACTTGGATTGAAATCCAGTCGGACTGCTGCCCCGAGTGCGCGACAGCCTTGAGCGTCGAAGACGTGGACCCGCCGGTCGATCTGATTTCTCAGCGAATGGGAGAGCGTTTGCGGGATCTGGGGGCGGTCAAGCTGCTGCGACGCGGTTGGCCCGAAAACGGGCAACTTGTCGCCACGACGGAAGGCCTGTTGTTCGTTCCACATCTGGTGGTTCGCCCGAACGGAGCCTTGGAACCCGTCGCCGAAGATGCTTCACTACTACCCTCGCGTGTGTCCGGCCTGTTTCATTGGTGGTCGTTGCCCCCTTGGCGACATTCGGTCGACGAACAAAATCAGGCCTCAATCCACCCGCCCGAGAATCTGTCACTACCCAGTCTCTTATTCGATTCGCCCGGCGCATTCTTTATCGTGCGGACCACAATTCAGCGGATCGTCGCGCGGTGGGGACGAGTGCAAATCGACCGGCAGCCGTCGAGATCCGTGTCTCTGACGCAAGCCCACGGGAGCGACAGCCCTCGCGAAATCTTGCGACCGCTGGTCGAGTATGACTCCTGGCGTAGCGTTGTAGCCGGCTTGTAAATGCAGTATCCGACCAGTTCGCCACGTGCATGAAGGCTCCAGTTCGATTAACGGCAGAGCCCTCTCCCGTTGTCGAAAACGATCGGTTGCGACAGCCCGGCGCACGCGTTATCGTCGCTCTGCTTTGTGCTTTACCATTGCCAGTACCTACAGCAGAATTCTACCGCTAATCGAGGCCACGATGGCAGGTCGAGATGACGACGCCAATCCTTTCGCGGCACCCGAGTCCGATTTGGAACCTGAAAACTTTGCGCCTGCCTCTGACGAGAGGGTCGAGTACGCGAATTTTGGTCAACGACTCGTCGCAGCATTCGTGGACAACGTGCTCCTTCGTATCGCAGGAGCAGCTATCGGTAAAGTGCTAGAGGCCGCCAATGAATCGATGGATTTAGAGCCCCTCGTCTTAGTAGGCGTCGCCCTGACATTGGGAGTCAGCGCTGGGTGGTTGTACGAAGCACTCCAGGAATCATCCGAGGCGCAAGCGACACTAGGCAAACGGATGATGGGAATCATCGTGACGGATATGTCCGGCCAACGAATCTCGTTCGGGCAGGCCACAGGTCGATACTTTGCCAAGCTTTTGTCTCTTGGCACCTGTTTGATCGGTTACATCATTCAACCGTTTACCGAGCAGAAACAAGCATTACACGACATCATCGCGAAAACACTGGTCGTGAAGGCTTGAGCGACGCTCTGTAATGAAGGGGTGATGATGATTCCGTCGGCGGCAGGAACTTCACCGCTGGATTGCACAGTCCTTGTCTCGACACCGGAAAATGTCTCGTTTGACTTCCGGATTGCCGGTCCATTTTCTCGGGCACTGGCACTCTTAGTCGATATTGCGGTGATTGGATTTTGTGTCTTCGTCGTCGCGTTCATTCTCGCCTTGCTGGGTGCAGCAGGTGTCGGGTTACTGTTATTCCTGATGTTCGTCGCATTTTGGGGATATGGCGGACTGATGGAGGCGTTCTGGAATGGCCAGACGCTGGGAAAAAAAGCGGTCGGGATCCGCGTCGTCTCCGATTCGGGGCTGGCGATTAATGCAGGTCAGGCGATGCTGCGAAATATTCTTCGTTCGGCAGATCTGTTCCCGCCGTTTTTCCCCGGAGCGGTAGCGATGTTATTCGGCTCCCGTTTTCAACGGCTGGGCGATCTTGCTGCGGGGACCATGGTCGTGCTGGACGGTCAGCGTTCCTCACCACGGCCACCTGTTGCCGATGGTGTCACGGAACGGATGCGAGGACGAATCCCTGCTCACTTTCGTGCTGACACGGCACTGATCGAATGCCTGGCGGCCTACGTCGGGCGCCGGTTGGATCTGTCGGCCGCTCGTCGACTGGAATTGTCGCAGATTCTGGCGCGTCACTTCATCCGAAGCTGGAGTCTACCTCCGAAGATCAATACCGATCATCTGCTGTGTGCGATCTATGAGCATGACACGATGGACGAAGAGCATCGTTCGGCAAAGCGAGATCGAGACGTCGAAGAAGATCGTGATCACGGCGATGCATATATGGTCGCGCATTTTAAAACTCCAGAGGATGCCAGCCATGAAAGTCGCTGAGCATATTGCCGACCGAACTCCGGAGTGGAAAAAACTGGAAGCCGATGTGCGCTGGTGTCGTGGCGGTGGTAAGCGCGATCCAGAACGGATCGCCGAGTTTGCTCGACGTTATCGATCCGTGTGTGGTGATCTCTCGTTGGCGGTTGCCATGCGTTGGCCGGCGACGACCACGCGGTATCTGCATGAACTCGTCGCCGATGCCCATACGCAGCTCTATCGCGCCGAATCCTTCAAGATCAGACGCTGGGGGAGAACCGTGCTGGTCGACGTTCCGCGACGAATCTTGCGCGACCCCTGCACCTGGATCGCTTTCGTCGTCTTCTGGGGCTTGTTCGGCGGGGCGATGCTGGCAGGTCTGACGCGTGACGATTTTGCAGAAGCGGTGGTGGGACGCGAGACGCTCGAAAAAGTCGAAGACATGTATGCAAAGCCGATGGAGACGGGGCTGTTCGAAGATTCCCGGACCGCCATGACCGGCTTCTACCTGTTCAACAACGCGGGAATCGGACTGCGCTGTTTCGCCAGCGGAATTTTCCTGGGTGTCGGCAGCTTGTTGACAATGGCATTCAACGCGATCTTCCTCGGCGCGATCTTTGGGCACATGATCCGCTCCCCCTCCTCATCAAATTTCCTCACCTTTGTGACGGCACATGGCCCGTTCGAACTGACGGCCATCGTGTTATCCGGTGCGGCCGGACTTCGTTTGGGTTGGGCCATCATCGACACCAAGGGCTGGAGTCGAATCGAATCGCTACGGCGAACTGCGCCGCGAGCATTAGAGATTGCCGGCGTGGCCACGATCTTGTTCTTGTTCGCCGCCTATATCGAAGGTCAGATCTCGCCATCGGAGCTTCCCTACACCTTCAAAGCACTGACCGCGGCCGTCAGCACGGCTTTGCTGGTGGGCTATGTCGTGGTGCTGGGGATTCGCTCCCGCGGGGAGCCTTTACTGTGAGGCTTGAAGACATTCAGCTCGCGATCCGGCCGCGAAACATTCTGGAATGCCTGGATATCGCCTTCCTCTTTTGCGGTCGCAATTGGGTCGGCCTGCTACTGACATCTGCGGCGGGCATTCTGCCAATTTCAGCGGTGAACTACTGGATTTTGCAGCTTTCGTTCTTCAATGTTTATCTCGGCTATCTGTTGTTGATGCTGGAGATTCCCTGGGCAACATTGTTGCTGACGCTGTACCTTGGGCAGGTCACTTTTTCACGCAAGTTTTCGATACGACGGGCAGGAAAAGACTTCGTACGGACATTCGGCAGTATGATCGCCTACCAACTTATTGTCCGAGGATTATGCCTGGCGATCCTGGTCCTGAGCCCTGTCGTGTTTCTGGGGATGTACTATCTGAACGAAATCATCCTGCTCGAACAAACCTCGTTGACGCGGACCTGGAGTCGCCGCACGGCGATGAACGCGCGTGCGCTGGGGCGGATCATCTCGTTTCGGATCATGGATGCATTCGTGATCCTTTTGGGAACACTCACGTTGGCGAGCTTGCTACGGACGATCTCGGAACTGTGGGGTGATCGATTCCAGTTCGATCCGAATGTGTTGTTCGATGCCAGCAACGCCTTCAAAGTCGATTGGCAGATTCAGGCGGCGTTCTGGATCGTTATCGTGTTTCTGACCGTGTTCCGCTTCGTGTCATATCTGGACTGCCGCATCCGCCGAGAAGGATGGGATGTCGAATTGAAACTGCGTGCCCTGGCTGACCTGCACCGTCAACGGGAGGCAGCTGAATGAGTTGGCACTGTCGAATTGCCATTCTGATCTGCTTTATCGCGCTCCCATTCGGAGATCGCTCCCTTTCGTACTCGGCGGATCAGCCGGGTGAGAACGCTAAGACGGCCCTGCGTAAGAAAGGTTTTCCGTGGTATGACGCGACGAAAGATGGCTACAAATCGCTGAAACCCAACAAACCTGCGGACTTGCCAAAGTACCGTGTCCCGCGCGTCTCCATCCCATTCATCCAGATCCTGCTTTGGATCGTACTGGGGATTATCGTCGCACTGATGCTAGTGGCCTTGATTCAATGGTTGCGAAATAATGTGACGTCCCCAGTCAAGGAGACTGTTGTCGCGCCCGTGGCCACTGTGAGCGTGGAGCAATTGGAAGCCCTGCCGCAATCGGCACGAGGAGTTCGGGATCTCCTTGGCGAAGCCAGCCGGCTGGCGGGCATCGGGGCGTACGGGCAGGCGATGACCTTTTACCACAGTTGGCAACTGACGCAGCTTGATCGCCATCGGATGATCGAGTTACAGAAAGGGAAAACGAACCGGCAGTACATGGCCGAGAGCAAGCGTTCCTGCCCTGAACTGGTGGGCTTGTTTCGCGACTCGATACGGCTGTTCGAGGATGCGTTTTTTGGACACCTGGAGATTACTCGCGAAGCATTCGAAGCGGTCTGGAATCAACGAACCCGTTTCGAGAGGGTACAGCCATCAGAATGATCAACCGTACCAATTGCAGCGGGGGTTCGATTGTTGCCGTCGGCCTCACACTATTCCTGTGTGGATGTTCGGAGACCCTGAAGACGAGCTATCTCGATCCCCAGGGGAAAAGCATCAATGGCATTGCCGGTTTTGTAGAACTGGTGAAGAGCACCGGTCGTGAGGTCCAGGTCTGGCAGGCGATTTCACCTCGTTTGAAAGAGGATGTCGATGCCGTTGTGATCTTCCAATCCGAGTTTGACCAGATCCCCAATGATCGAATTGCCAATATCCGACAGATGCTGCGCGAAAGCTCGATCCAGACAGTGGTGATTGTCATCCGTGACAGTGATTGTGAGATCGACTATTGGCGTCAAGTAGCTGGTATGGCTGAACTCTCGGACAAGGATAAAGCGACCGCCGATGAATCCATGCGTCGAGCTCGCAAAGACTTGAAGCTGGAAGCGTTCAAAGAGTTTGAGCCAGAGAACGGTTTTTATGGCTTAAAGCAAGCAGACCGAACAAATCAGCCGGATGTGATTCCGGTAAACATCGAAACGGAAGACGAACCGATTCAGGTAAGCGCGAAGTGGCCGCTGAATCGACAGCTCGATCACAGCGACGATACGGTCATCCTGTGGTCGACCGGCGACGAATCATTGCTGACCGAGGATCTGTATTACACCGGCCAGCAGGTGCTCGTCCTGGCCTCGGCCGCTCCGCTGCTCAATGGCGGCCTGGTGGATCCGGGAAATCGACAGTTGGCTGAAGAGCTTGTGAAGTACCTCCCTGAAGGGAAGATCGTCGTCACACTTTCGTCGCGCTGGTCCGATGGCAGTTTTGCCGAGAGTCCCAGTATCTTGCACTTCCTGAAGGTGCATCCGCACGGCTGGATCTTTGGACAAACGCTACTGGCACTCGCACTGTTTTGCTGGTGGAAACTGCCAATTTTTGGACGTTCTAAAGTTGCGATGAATACCGAAGGCGTTCGATTCGGTCGCCATATCGAAGCACTCGGCGCACTGCTGCAACGAACTCGCGATGCCGCCTTCGCTCGTCAACTCTTGCGCGATTGGCACCGAGCCGAATCGCGTCGCGGTTCCGACAAATCCGCCGGCACAAATAGCAATGCAACTTCCACAAGGGAATAGATCTTGGATCAACCTGCTGACATTGAGGCCATCGAGCCCGAGAATTTTGAAAGCGTTCAGTCGACGGTCGATACGATCCTTGCCGAGATTGGCAAGATCTATGTCGGCCAGACCGAGTTCGTTCGCCAGACGCTGATCGCCCTGTTTGCCGGTGGCCACGTGCTGATCGAGAGTGTCCCCGGTTTGGGAAAAACTCTGCTGGTGAAGCTGCTGGGCCGAATCCTGGGCTGCCATTTTGGACGCATCCAATTCACGGCCGACTTGATGCCATCAGACATCACGGGGCAACCGGTCTTCGACACCAAGATCCAGGATTTTCGCTTCCGGCACGGACCGGTGTTTACACAGATCTTGCTGGCCGACGAAGTAAACCGATCGCCTGCCAAGACGCACGCGGCCTTGCTGGAAATCATGCAGGAAGGACGAGTCACCGTCGACGGCACGACCTATGACTTGACCCCGCCATTCCTGGTGATGGCCACGCAGAATCCGGTGGAATCGGAAGGAACTTACAATCTGCCCGAAGCTCAATTGGATCGTTTCCTGTTCAAGCTCGTCGTCGACTATCCTACGGCCCAGGAAGAGGATGGTATTCTGCAACTGCACTGCCAGGGTTTCACGGAAAGGGCATTCGATCAACAGGTCGATCGGCTGCTCGACACCGAAGCGATTTTGCGTATCCAGGCCAAGTGCCGACAGATCACGGTCGACAAGAAGATTATCTCGTACATCAACAGCATCGTTCGCAAAACGCGCGAATGGCCCGCTTTCTATATGGGAGCCAGCCCTCGTGCGGGAATCGCGATGCTGAATGCCGGACGGGTGCAGGCGGCATTCGCCGGGCGATCGTATGTGATCCCCGATGACATCAGCGAGATCGTCTTGCCGGCACTTCGGCATCGCGTGATCATCTCTCCCGAAGCCGAAGTCGAAGGCGAAACGGCCGACCACGCCTTGCGATCACTACTGAAAACCATTGAGGTACCGAGACTGTGATCGCTCCGACGCGGAATCTCTGCGCGCTGGCGGGTGGCCCGGCGATACTGACGCTGGTGCTCTACGTCTTTCCGAACGCCTGGCCGGTATTTATTGCGGTCAACTCGGGGTTGGTTGCGATCGCGCTATTCGATCTGATCAGCGTACCGCGAAAAAAGCATTTTCGCGCGAATCGCGAAATGACTCACGTCGCGACACGTGGCGAGAAGCATCCGGTGACGCTATCCATCGACAATCGATCCCGGCGGACGTTCAACGGGTTCGTTTGCGATGATCGACCGCCTGGACTGCAGGACGAGGAATTCGAGTTCCCACTATCGATCCCGCCGCGATCTCGCGGTTCAGTCTCTTATTCCATCGTTCCTCGACACCGAGGCGTCTTTCAGTTTGAGTACGTTTATCTGCTGACAGATAGCCGCTGGAAGCTGTGGCGTCGTTACATCAGGCTCAAGTGTCTGGATTCACTGCGAGTCTATCCGGCCCTGAAGCAGATCAGTCGCTATGCCATGTATGCCCGGCTGAATCGCATGTCGATGCTGGGCGTTCGCCGTCAACGACGGATCGGTACCGATAATGACTTCGAACGCCTGCGCGACTATTCCCCCGACGATCAATTCCGCGCGATCGACTGGCGTGCGACAGGTAGGCGATTGAAACTGACCGTTCGCGATTTTCAGAGCAATCAAAGCCAACGTGTGATCTTTATGATCGACTGTGGTCGCATGATGGTTAACGAATCAGGCGGGCAGTCGCTGCTGGATGCCGCTTTCGACGCGGCCTTGACGCTCAGTTTCGTCACGCTCTCACAGAATGATCAGGCTGGATTGTTGTGCTTTGCGGATTCGGTCTTGAGATGGATTCCGCCGGCGAGTGGACGCCGCCAGTTGAACCGAATGGTCCATGCAGTCCACGATGTTCACCCTCGATTTGCGGAAAGCCGCTTTGACGAAGCGTTTTCCCATCTGCATCGCCACTGCCGCAAACGGACTTTGGTCGTGCTGATTACGAACGTGATTGACGACCAGAATGCGTCGCGGCTGAAGGCTCATGTCGCGAATCTAGTGGGTCGGCATCTGCCACTGACGGTGCTCATTCGAGATCACGAAATGTTCGATCCGATCGATGAATTCGGACCGATCGACGAGGCAGAACCCAAGGAGGGGCCATCGCTCTATCGCGCCGCGGCTGCTGCAGACATTCTGCTGTGGCGTCACCAGGTCTTAACGGACCTGCGGCATGCCGGCGTGCTGACACTCGATTGTTTCCCGGAAAAGCTGACAGCTCCGCTGATCAATGAATATATGCGGATCAAGAGCCATCACCTGCTGTGAAAACCGATGCATCTGCTACGGGTATGGCAACCTTCGGCATCCTAATCTGCCGCGGCCTTCAGGGGTCGTCGCGGTCTGTTGCAGCAGTAGAAATGTCAGATTGAGAGCACGCAGGTATCGTAATCCCTGATCCGTAATCGCCGTCTCGCTGAGATCCATGTGGTTCAGGCTCGGAAACACGCTGAGTAATGCCAGGCTGTCATCAGTGATCCGGGTGCCTCGCAAGTCCAGCCGCTTCAGGTTAGGCATGCCACCTAAGTAGGACAGCCCATGTCCAGTGACTTGCGTATCATCGAGAAACAGACTTTCCAACGAAGCAAGATCACTCAACGAATACATCGCGTCGTCAGTGATGTTCGTCTTCATCAGGCTCAAATTTGTTAACTGCGTGAGCTGTTGCAGTTGATCGAGTCCCGCATCCGAAACCTCGGTATTGTCGAGGTCCAGTCGCTTCAGGTTTGGCAGTTGACCGAGATATTGAAGTCCGTTGCCGGTGACTTTCGTGCGACTGAGATTCAGCACTTCCAGATGATTGAGCCTGGGAAGCTGAGATAACCCCATGTCGTCAACAGGGGTTTCCGCCAAGGTCAGCTTGGTCAGCCTTTGAAGTCCTGCGAGGTGTTTGAATCCCGATCCACAGACGCCTGTCTCGTTCAGGCGGAGTTCCTGCAAGTTCGTCAAACCATGCAATTGAATCAAACTGGCATCTGTGACTTTTGTTTGACGTAGATCCAGGATCGTCAGGCAACGAAGCTTGTGAAGCGAAACCAGATCGGCATCAGCAACATCGGTCCCTTTGAGTACCAGCCGCTCCAGGTATGGCAGCGATCCAAATTCCGAGACGACATGCGCATCCCCGGTGATGGCGATCTGCGATAGCCGGTTAAAATACGGATATTTCTGAATCATCCAATCGGGAACCCAACGTGGGCCGCGGTAGGTGAAATGGTATCTGCCTCCCGCCACAAGAATGGCACGGGACACTTCGCTTTCGTGCCGAAATTGTCGATAGACCATCAGTCCCAGCAGCGCACCATACAGCATGGCGGCGACACTTGTGCCGATGACCAGCCGCGCGACATTCGCTCGTGTCACAAGGTTCATCCGGTGCTTTGCTTTCGAGGTGAACCTGTTGAAAGGGAAGCAACCTTGACAGAATTCTGCAAGGTGTCGATTGTGTCCGTATAGATACCTGCCGAAATCATCAGACATTCGTATGAAATACGGGAAACTGAAATGAAGCCTCATCACTTCCTGCTCAGCCTGATTTGTGCCGCCTTCTGCCGGGCCGCCTACGCTGACGAGGCCGCGATGACCGCCAAGGTCTTGAAGCACACCTCGACCAACGACCAAGTTTGCTGCGCCGTGATTCTGAAGGCCGCGAACCTGCCCAAGGCGGATCGTCGTGAGCACTTCATATTGATAGATACTTCAGCCAGCCAAGTGGGCGAGCACCGCCAGCAGGCGTTAGCCGTTCTGGCATCACTGCTGAAATCACTTCCCGATGGTGATCGCGTGCGACTATTTGCTGTTGACCTGCGGGCCGAACCACTCGACCAGGGACTGAACGAGGCTCACAGTTCTGCGGTGGCCGACAGTATTGAAACGTTGAAATTCCGCGTTCCTTTGGGAGCCACAAATATGGAAGGGGTGCTGCGAGCCGCGATGGGAGCCGCCACCGATCAGCCAGCGGACATCGTCTATATCGGCGATGGAATGAGCACTGCCGATTTGATCGAGCTACCCGAACTGCGGGCGCTGACATCGGAGCTGCGAAAGCGACAGATTCCCGTTCATAGTTTTGGAGTCGGCCCACAGAAAAATATGCATTTGCTCGGCGTGCTGGCTCTGCAGACCGGGGGATTGGTCGCGGTCGATTCACAACGGATGATCGCCGACGACAAAGCCGCAAAGTCTGCGAAAACAAAGTCGGGTAAATTGGCCGATGACATTAAACGAATCAATCGCAGTGCCGAAGAACGAGCGAGCGAACAGGGGAAGTCTCTGGCGACCGCCATCGCGGCCCCGATCTACTTTCCCAAAGAACTTAGAACATCCCCGGAAGCGATGACATTGTTGCCGGACGAAGTGCTGCCCCTGCGGATGGATCGCGAAACGATCTACCTGTTGCGCGGCGATTTGCCGGACGATGCTCGACTGATCTTCACAGGTAGTGACGGCAAGACGTTGGAATGCAAACTGCCTGTCGCCACCGAGCAGCCCGGTGCCACTTTCTTGCCGGTGATGACCGGGCAACTGGAAACGACTCGAGGGCTAACAAACCCGCTCGCCGGGATGATTCTCTTCAACATCGCTCAAAGCGATTTCTCCGACAACATCACCGCGATGGCGCAACGTGGGATCGAGTTGCTGCAATTGGGCGACATCGAGCAGGCGACCAAGATCTCGAACACGGTCAACGAATCCGAACCGAATAACGAAACGGCCAAGATCCTGAAGAAAACGCTGGAGCACCTGAAAGCGAATCCTCCGGCCGCGCCCTCCGCAACGACGCCTAAAAAAGGAGTGATCGACGTGAAGCCGATCACTCCCTCGAAGAAGCCCAAATAGCCGACTCAACGGGCCGCCGTCAGACAGCGGCGTTTCGTCGCGAGCTGAACCACAAGCGTTTCGGAATCATCCCGATCCCGATCAGGACCAGTTGGCTGGCAACGAATGCACCCAACCTGAGCACTGTCCCGGCTGTGAAGCCGTACGAGTGCAAGCCGGCGCCCAATTCGTTGACGCCCCACCATGACCAACTGACGAAGATGTTGCCGGCGATGGCCAGGACAGCCATGCCTCGGTCCTTCACCATGCCACCCCAGCGGGCATGCAGGACGAGAGCATTCCACAGCACGATGATCAAGGCACCGTTTTCTTTCGGATCCCAGCCCCAGAAGCGGCCCCAGGAATCGTCGGCCCACAGGCCACCCAGGACAGTTCCGACGAAGCTGAAGAAGATCGAGAAGCAGAGGGTGCCGTAGATCATGCGGCTGATGTCTTTGCCGATGGCGGGTGTCAGCGACGGCGTTAGTGCACCGCGGAGCACATAGACGACTCCCAGCAAGCCTGCCAGATAGGTCGTTGCATACCCCAGCGTGATCGTGGTCACGTGAGTGGCCAGCCAGAACTGCGTGTCAAGGACGGCGGTCAACACGGTGAAGGTGTCGCCACCCAGGGACAGTCCGTCCGCAATCAGCAGCGTGGCGTAGCCCGCCACCGAAGCAATTAGATTCCCGATCCCCAGTCGGAAGACAATTTCGAGGATCAGTCCCAGGACAACGCAACCCCACCCGATAAACACGGCACTGGAATACAAGTTCGTGACCGGAGGTCGGCCCGAAATGTAGATGCGGGAAACGATGGCAAACGTGTGAACGCACAGGGTTACCACGAGCAACCAGAAGGCCATCTTGTTGAAGCCGCGGCTCCAACCGAGCCAACCGCAAGCACCAAGGACGAACGCGAACAGATACAACACATCGGCCTGGGTGAACGGCTTGAAGTGGTTGAAGAATGTTTCAAACCGAATCGCCTTCAAGTTCACATCGGGCGGTGGATTGCTGTTCAACAGCTTCAGATAGTCATCAACGGCCTTGTTGAATTCAGGGGGCCCGACTTTCTTTTCGCCGTTTGGATCTTCGCTGTTCGAATAGTCAGACAGAATTGTATTCCAAGCGGTGACAACCGGATTCGCTTCCTTCTTGTCCCGAACAGTGGCCATGACATTTTCGAACCAGCCCCCTGCCAGCGTTCTCCATTTCTCGTCGCCCTTAGCTGGAGGAATCGCAAAGATCGGCTTTCCTTCTTCAGCAATCGCTTGCTCGAATCGTATCGCATTCTGGAACGCCCTAATGATCTGTTCCGGGTTTTCTCCGCGAATTCGATGTTGCAATCCGAAGGCAAACTTGAGGGTGTCGAAGGTGGTCACTTTCTCATCCAGCTCGAGAATTTTACGCTGGAAGATGCTCAACTGTCGTCTGTCCTTCTTGGCGACTTCACCGGCTTGTTTCACCTGTTTGCGAAACTCATCTTCTTTCTTTCCGATTTCATCGCGAGAGTACCGCATCCCCTCTCGCTTCTTGACACCAATCACGTCTTGGACTTCGAGATTCTCAATACGAAACACGTGGTACTCATCGGCAGCCTTGGTCTCGGCGATCACATCCAACAACCAGCGTGTTGCCGGGATCTTGATCTTATCTTTACCTTCGCCGACCTCGACCTTTGATCGTCCAGAGATCGTCAGCAGTGCGGAATAGGCGGCGGTATCAATTGGCTTCACGCGGCCATCCTGAACCACCGGGATCTGTCCAAAGCGGTAAAGATCGTAGTCCAGTTCCTTTTTCTTCGGTGGCATCGCGACGACGGCAATGTAGGCGATCGCCATCGCGGCCATCACACTTGCTGCAATCGCGGGTCCATAGCCAGGCTTGTCGACGGCCAATGGCGCTTCGGCCTTCGCTGCCGGCTTGATGTTCAATTTCGCGGCCAGCTTCGACGTTGCAGCAGACGGCTCGACGACATCGCTCTTCATCAGGAAGCGAACCAGCATCGTCAGGAAGTGAACGGCCATTCCCAATGCAACCAAGGCACAAGCCACATACGGCATCATCCATCCGGAGTTGGCGACGACCGACAAAGTTGTATGCTCGCCAGAGGAGGCCGAGGCCGGGAAGTAGCCGCTTTGATAGAACGTTTCGTCGGCAAAGCGAAGTGGATTGTTCATCCAGATCGTCTTTTCTTCGTCAACGTTCCTTGATGGATCATTGATCCGAACCGTTGACGCATAGCTCTTTGGCGTCGACGTGCCGAGATAGTCTTTCTTGCTGACGTCCCCCAGGCGGAATTGATAAGGCTTGTAGTGCCGTTGCGGTCGCAAGGCCAGTTCGTAGGTCTTGCCATCGACATGAATCTGGTCAGTCTCGTTGCTCATTGAGAGCAGCATCCCGACCAGGTAAGTCCCCAGCGGTTTGTTTGAGGCACGATCGATGAGAGTGATGTAAGCCGCCGCCATATCCACTTTGCTGTCGGCGTCAGTACCAGTCCCCTGCTTCTTAGGTTCCGCGAACCATTCGACTCCTAAGCCAGTCGTAGCGAGGTTGGGGTCTTTCGATGAGGCCGCGCGCAGATTCGAATTGGGAACGACATCTTTGATCTCGATCCGGAATGGCAGGTTTTTCAGATCCAACTGACCATCTTTGGTGATCATCGAGCGTGGAATCGCTGTGACTTGTTCCTCTTTCGGATTCGATTTGTCGATCACGGCCAATTCGAAGGTTCGAATATCAGAAACGAAATTCGTCGTCTCTCCTTCTTCGAGTTGCATCTGTGTTTCGACCGCCGTCATCGCGACATGCAGTTCGTAAAACATCATCAGGCCAATGCCCGAATGCAGCAGGACAATCCCCGATCGCTTCCCGAAGACAACCCAGCAGCCGAGCAGCAGCGAGATCGAAGCGAAACTTCCTTGCGTCAACTGCCACAGGATTCGCATGGACGCGTCGCTCGGACGCATCGCCGATCCCCCAACAACGACCGAAATCAAGAGAGCCGCGGCAACCGCGGAGATGGCAATGGGCAATGCGATTCCAAACCACTGCAGACCAGTACGTCGTCTGGCAGACGAATTGTAGAACATGATCGTCGCCAGATAAGCAGCCCCTAGACTGACGAGTGCGAGCAAGCCTTGATATCCGATCCACAAGGTAGGATATGGGATCGAAGGCTTCGTCTGGAAGCCTTTGGAATTGCCGGCGGAACTGATCACGATCCAAGTAATCGCGATACCCGCTGCCAGGGCACCCAGACCAGCCAGCAGTCGCGTCCCTTTGGCCTGGGCTTTGAACCGAACGGTGTGTGCGGCGACCAGGTTTGCGGCCAGACAGAGACCAATCAGCTTCCCGCCGGGAAACCAGAATCCGCCAGAACTTTCGGCCAGGCTTTTCAAACCCTGCATGGTCGAGATTCCCAGCCGACCGAACATGCTGACTTCTTCCGGATTCGTCGGCATTTCGGGGACGAAGGACGGCGGGAAGAAGATGACGAACGGAACCCAGGCGAACCAGCAACGGAAGTACTGGCCGACAACTTCCCAGATGTCTTTGTCGACCTGAGCGAACGTTCCCGCCAGCACCAGAAAAATGGAGAGCGCGAACAACACGACCGTCAGCCGCAATGAGGCGATCGGATCGAGAAGCCGTTTCACACCGTCCCAGAGCGAGAAACCATTCGGTTCGCGCCGTGGCGGAGGGGCGATCTCTTCGTCGGTGTAGGAGCCCAGATCGATTGCCATCAGTAGCCTCACACTTTCTCAAGCTCCCAGGCGAGCCTGCATAACTTACTTGACCGCAGCTTCGTGCGCGAGGAGTCAGAACTTCAGCGATTTCGCGAAGGCATCAAATCTCGCTCGTTCCTTCTTCGCCAATTCGGCGTCACCCATCAGCTTAACAAATACGGACTGGTCACCGTCAGGAATCATCAGTCCCAACATCGTCTGACCATCGTTTTCTAAGGTCACCAGTTCGCCATTGCGTGAACCCACCGAGATTTTCTCCAGCGATTTCAGAACCTCGTCGTCGGGCATTGGCTTCAATCCCAATTGGCCTCGCCAACGGTTCACGTTGGCCACCTTTGATCCACCCGCTCGCGACAGAGTGATGGTGACCTTCTGTTTTCCTTCGGTCGCTTCAAATGCTGCGATTGTGAACATTTTAGGGGGAGCGTCACGCCATTCCTTGGGCTTGTCGAATTTGATTTCAGCAGGCTCGTCTTGGGCCGCATCGGATACGGGAGGAGCCTTGTTGATCATTGGTCCGGCCATCGGGGGCATCCCGCCAGGCATCGCGGCCTTAGGGCGAACCTTGCCGACGATGTTGATCAGCGTGATCGTCAATTCACCCTGCTTGATCGTTTCGGTGCGTGCCTTCAAGTCCTCGACCTCGATGAAAGGAAGTTCGAGTTGGTTGCGCCAGCGATTGATGTTAGCCAGAATTGCCTCTGTGAGATCACCACCGGCGGGCAACGTCGTGACAGTCACTTCCAAGGGAGAATCCGGCAGCACGAGTGTGGCGAACCGCATTTCATTGCCAGGCTGCTCTTTCCACTTTGCGGGCAACGTCCACTTGGGGGTCCCATCTTTTTGGAATTCAATCGACTTGAGCAGTTCTCGAAACTCGGGTTCACGGTCGGCGACCAACTCGGGCGGACCCTGCAGCTTGAAGAACCACAGTGCAGGCCCATTGGGGACGATCGCGGCCAGCATGCGAGCGGGGCCCGCCTTCCGCTTTGCCACAAGGGCGAGATATTCCGGCGTCTGCAGGGACTCATGCGACGCCACAGTGTAAGTCGAAACCTGTTCGCGTTTTTCGCATCCGGCCAGCATGGCGGGCAGCACGAGCAACCCGGCTGAAATCAGGCGACGGTAAGGCATTAAAGCAATTGACGTTGGCACGAGCGCACGTGGCCTTCGTTGAAAGATGAAAGGAAAATCCAGTTGGCGGGCGAAGTCGACGGCGGGAGTACCGGCAGTTCCCGGAATTATAACCTCGCGTCGCACAGAAAGTACAACATTTGAATTCGGTGATACGTCAGTTTGGTTCAATTTCGGAGCGCGAACAGGAACGGAGACGGCAATTGAAAGATCGTAGCCCTCTAGGCGAAGCGGACTTCAATCAATTGATAGCGTCCAACTCGAGGCATGGACAGCGGTTGCAATTCCTCGTCGAAGATTTGGCAGCTGAATCCGAATTCCGGCAATAGTTTGCAAAACCGTTCTGCTTTAGCTCGTCCACCATCGACAAACCAGGCGGTGCCGTCCGGAGTCAGCATTGAACGAGTCAGTGTCAATAGCGGCTCGTGATTGCGGTCTTCATAGAGGAGTTCGCAACCCCAGAGCCATGGGTATTGCCGTTCCGGTGGATTTCTCCAATCCAGAACCAGGCCCGAGGCTTGGGTGTAGCCCGCGCGGCGAGCGTTGAACAGCGCCAGGTCAACGGCTTTGGATTCGTAGTCGCTGAACGTCACCTTGAGGCCTTGGGCCAAGCCTGCCAACCCGACGAGGCCGATACCGGCACCCAATTCCAGTACTTCTGTCCCAGCAATCCACTTCGAGCGCAGCACAGTGGTGGCCATTTTCAACGAGGCAGGCCACAGGTAAGCCCAATAAGGCATGTATTCATCGCGATCAAATGCCGCATGCACCTCTTCATCGTCGAGAAACGCATCCGGTGATGCAGGCAAAACCAGACGAAAGTGATGGCCTTCGATAATCCATTCCCGTTCGGCCCAACCTCCCGGGACGTCAATCAACCCTGGGGGAACAGCTTTAAGTTGTGGTGATGGGGCGCGCATTTCAAGAGAATCAAGATGTGGCATTGAACGACAATTAAGAAGACTTATTCTGCAAACTTAAGGCATCGACTGATCGGACTCAGGCTCCGTCCCGCCGCGCAGGAACGGTCTGATTTTTTGCATCGAACGTGGACCAAGTCCTTTGATGCGACTTACATCCTCAGGATTGCGAAACAAACCACGTTCTTCGCGGTCGGCGACAATCCGGCGACCCATGACTTCGCCAATCCCATCTAGCTGAGCCCACTCGACCCACGACGCTTTGTTGATATCCAGTGTGTAATAGTACTCGCGAGGTTGCTGGCTGCTCAATTCGACGGGAGCAATTCCCCATCTTGATAACCGCACCCAGTGAATCCCCAGCAACACCAGCACGACAACGGACAACAGCCAAACAATGATCTGATCGCTTCGCCGCACCCATAATACTGACTTGCTCTCGGTCGTCACTACCGACGCCGATTCATCAGGCGATACTTGAGTAATCGGAGGCGAGGTGGAGTTCGACTTGTCTGGTGCGGGCGGTATCTCCACAGAATCGATCGGCGCAACTCCACGACTTGCCGATTCCGTCGCAGCCCTGCTGAGATCTGACATGGAGATTCCAGGAGCGTCTAAAGACAGCCTACCAAGGGTGATAAACGCTCAGCATCCTATTCTTGCCTCAGTCGTCCAGCAACATCATGCAATCTGCGTGGCCGCTCACCTTAACACCGAGCCTCATTCGATCAGGACAGAAGCCGTTTAGCTGCTGCGGCTTTCCAGATCGATCAAGCTGCAGGCGGCAATGACCGGAAGACCCAGCGACTCCGCTCGTTCCAACAATTCGCTGCTTTCGCTGCCGGGATTGAACCAGACTTCGCGCGGATGCTTGGCGGCAATCTGATCCAGCAACATCAGGCCAGTCTCTGCCGGAAGGTAGACCGAGATTCTTTCGATTGTCGATAAGGGGACTTGATCAAGTGACGGATACGCTTTCACACCAGCGATTTCGTCGGCGTGCGGGTTAATGGGGTAAACTTCATAGCCATGCCGTAAGTGAGACACGACGGATCGGTATCCGAACTTTCGCGGATCGCGACTGGCTCCCAGGATCGCCACGGTCGGTTTGCTGTCGGTCATTTTGAGTGCCCCGATTCGAAGAACTTGGCGAAGTCTTTTTTGGCTGCGGCGACTCCGGCCACGACGATTCGAGTGTCGTTCGTCGGCGAGATCATGCGGCAACCTTTTTCCACAAGCATGTCAGCATGTTGAGGATTGAACGCGACGGCAGCCCATTGCTTGCCCGCATTGCGACAGGCAGCAGACACGCGATCGATCGCTGCTAGACACTTCTCATGGAAGAACTGGCCGGTCACCCCGAGGCTTTGGCTTAGATCAGCTGGTCCCACGAACAGGGCGTCGACGCCATCGATCGCTGCGATCGCTTCACAGTCCTCGACTGATTGCAGCGTTTCAATCTGAATGGCGACGAATGTTTCCTCATTTGCGCGACGGGTGAATTCGGCGGCGGGAATCGTCGTAAAGGCGGCATCCCAGCCTCCCGTGTTCAGTCCGCGATAGCCACGTGGTGCAAATTTGGACCACTTCACAAATTCTTCGGCCTGCTTCGCAGTGAAGATTTGAGCAGCCATGATCCCGCTAGATCCGGCTTCGAAACATCGCGTCACGGTGGCGTAATCCGTTGGTGCGACACGGCAGAAGGTGTCCAGTCCGTGATTGCGTGCGACGGATGTCGCCAGTTCCAGGTCGACGGTCGACAGCCCGACGTGTTCCATATCGAACCACAGTCCGTGAAACCCACCGCTGATTCCCAGAACGTGCACCAGATTGTGGTGCCAGACGCGTCCGATGCCGCAGATCATGACCAGTTCACCAGCCGCCAACCGTTGTTTGATGGTCTGCATTTTCAAGGACGCTCCTGTTGAATCTGTCATTCTTACGCATGTAATTGACCACCCGCATATCATACTCAGGGCGACGTTTAGATGGGAGCAAGTTGAAAGTTGGTTGATGTCTCACGTATCTTGCACCGGGTAACCTCACCGCCGGGTGAACGTTGTTACCCAGGAGGCATTTCATGGCGACAATCCTTGTCGTCGACGATTCACCCATTGATCGGCAGCTTG
Source organism: uncultured Schlesneria sp. (assembly GCA_966211735.1). Taxonomy (GTDB): domain Bacteria; phylum Planctomycetota; class Planctomycetia; order Planctomycetales; family Planctomycetaceae; genus Schlesneria. Next base: position 8,624 of record CBIHQO010000002.1, on the reverse strand, counting down.
TTGGCGGCTTGTTGCGGCAAGACACCGACTGGACTATTGAATTCGCCGAGGATGGAGCTCGTGCGCTCGACGTGATTCGGAACATGCCACCGGATCTGGTCGTCACTGACATGAACATGCCGGGCGTAAATGGTTTGGATCTCGTGGCCGCCATCCGGAAAGGCTTTGCTCAGATCCCGGTCATTCTGATGACGGGAAAGGGGAGCGAAGAGATTGCGGTCGAGGCCTTGCACGCAGGGGCCGCCAGCTATGTCCCTAAGCGGGCGCTGGCAGTGTCGCTTGTCGAAACGTCGCGGCGAGTCCTGGCGGCTTTGCAGGATGACCGTTATCGGGCGGAACTGCTCAACCGGATCGAACTGAGGACCGAAGCTTATCGAGTCGAGAATGATGTGAACCTGCTGCTGTCGCTCTCGCGCCACCTGCAGCAGATGCTGGGCGACGCCTGGGGCATTGATCGAACGGACCGATTGCGGTCGGGAACAGCCTTCGAAGAGGCGTTGCTGAATGCCCTCTATCACGGCAACCTGGAAGTCAGTTCAGATCTGAAAGAGGTCGATCACACCGCTTTTTATAAGCTCGTGGAAGAACGCCGAACGTCATCACCATGGCAGGATCGACGTATCCATGTGACGGTCAAGTTGACATCGCAGGAGGTCGAAGTCGCGATCCGCGACGAAGGTCCGGGGTTCGATCCCGCCAAGTTGCCAGACCCGACCGACCCCGAGAATCTGGATCGCCCATGCGGTCGCGGGGTGATGCTGATGCGCGCGTTCATGGACGATGTCACTTACAATGACAAAGGTAACGAGGTCGTTTTGAAGCGAGCCCGCATCCGAAAGTGAATCACCAGTGTCGATTTGCTCGACGCCCGTGTCGACCGAGCCGACACCGCTTACAAGTCATGATCAACAAAATGGCTTGGTAGGTTGAATCTGGTTCCCCGGCATGCGCATTGCGTTGGGGTGAGTTCTCTCACGTTAATCCCACCGCCAAGCGAAGGGCTTCCATGCACACCCATGATGCTTCGTCTCCGACTTTCCTGCCGCCCCGCCGAAAGCAGGGTTTTACGCTGATTGAGCTGTTGGTCGTGATTGCAATCATTGCGGTCCTGATTTCGCTCCTTCTTCCTGCCGTTCAGCAGGCGCGCGAAGCGGCTCGACGGACACAGTGTCGCAACAACGTCAAGCAAACCATGCTGGCGTTTCACAACTATCATGACACACACAAAGGCTTTCCAAATCGCTATTCGCTGAACGGAACGACTTTAAACGGCGGTCACGGCTGGGGATTGAAGCTGCTGCCGTTTCTCGATCAAACACCGCTATTCAATGCGTGGAACACCAGCAAAAGCTTCTTCGATCCAGAGAACAAGTCCGTCACGATGACTCCTGTGGGAGCCTATATTTGTCCGTCTGCTCCAGGTGGGCCGCGAGTCATGAATATTTCGTCCGGTTCGGCTACCCCCACCAACACAGGGATCGCCAGTGACTACGTGGTGTTCCATCAAATCTCCACGACTGGATCGGCCGCGACCTGCAATCCCTGCAACACGGCGGCTCCGAAAACCGCAGGGACCGTGACCGCGATCGCTGAAATCACCGACGGAACTTCAAATACCATCATGATGGCCGAACAGGCTGGTCGGCCGGACTACTACATTGGCCGGACCAAGCAGCCGTCGAACACGGCGATGACGAACCCCCTGTTCTGGGGTAACTGGACTTCTTATCAGTCGGTCACAGCTCAAGGCTGGGATGACTCGGCAGTGCCCAAAGCGGGCGGAATTCACACGATGAACTGGTCGAACTCGCAGGGTGTGTACAGCTTTCACACTGGCGGAGCGATGTTCGGAATGTGCGACGGCAGCGTGCGGTTCATTGGCGAAAACATCTCGTTGACGCTGTTGATCGCGTTATGGACCAAAGACGGCGGCGAAACCGTCGGCGAATTCTGACCTGAAGTCAGCGCTGTTCCCTGTCTGCATTCGAACGATAGTTACCCTTGAAATCCTGTTGAAACAATGAACGAGATCTCCGCCCGTGCATGGCATCGCACTGTTGTTGTCACGAGTTGCATTTTGTTTGCTTCGATCCACTCCGGGTGTGAAAAACGGATCAAACGCCTGCCCGTCTACCAAGTGTCAGGCAAGATCCTGGTGAACGGCCAACCGGCAGAGCACGCTCAAATTTCACTGCAGCCAACTAAGCCTGCCATGAAGGGAGAACGCATCGTCATCCCGAATGCGGTCGCTCTGCCTGACGGCACATTCAATGTCGGAACGTACAGCGGCTCCGACGGTGCGCCCGCGGGTGAATACTCGATCACCATCGTCTGGCCCCAGGTCACTGTCGAAGGGGGTGAAGAGACCTTCGGCCCCGATCGATTAAAGGGACTCTATCGACTCCCCGACAATCGGCTTCCAAAATTCACAGTTGAAGAACGTGACAACGAGATCCCCACAATCGACATTCGCTGAGTCGCCCTATTCCGGAGTTTCATCGTGACCGAATCCGTCTTGTCGCCGTCCCCTGCTATCCCTCAACCAAAGTCAGCGACCGCAGCAAAGACAACTCCATTGTCGATGACCACTGTCTCCAAACGTTACCACCAGGGCGGGTCCGTGGTCGAAGCCCTCAAGAACGTTTCGTTCTCCGTTCGATCGGGCGAATTTGTCGCGATCATGGGCGCGAGTGGATCGGGAAAAAGCACCTTGCTGCATGTGGCTGCCGGTCTAACATCGATCGATGGTGGACAGGTCTCGGTCGACGATGTCGATCTGTCGAAGCTGAGTGATCGCAAGTTGACTCATTTTCGCCGTCGCCGAATTGGACTCATGTTTCAATCGTTCAATCTGATCCCGGCGTTGACTGCTGAAGAAAACATCTCGCTGCCGCTGATGACCGATGGCCGAACAGAGCCGCTAAAGAAGTTGGACCAGCTTTTAGATCGGTTAGGTATTGCAACTCGCCGCCAGCACCGGCCCGATGCTATGAGCGGTGGTGAACAACAGCGCGTCGCGCTGGCTCGCGCATTGATCACTGATCCGGCTCTGATCCTCGCCGACGAACCGACTGGGAGTCTGGATTCCGTCAGTGGCCAGGGGATCTGCCGGTTGCTTCGAGAACTGTCACAACAGGAAGGTCGCACGATCATTGTCGTCACGCACGAACCTGCCGTTGCGATCTGGGCCGAACGAGTAATGGTGATGCGAGACGGAAGGTCACTGACTGAGTTTGCGACGAGTGACTTCCAGGATGCTCAATCGCTGGCGGCTCATTATCAACATGTCGTGAATATCCCCAAAGCTGACTGAACTGGCGTTGTGATTGCGTCCGATTCTCAATTCGCCAGCGGGAAGTCCTCATGACGTTCTCTGAGTTCAAAACTGTCTTTCGACTTGTTACAGCACATGCGATCCAACACCCCGGCCGCATGATTTTAACTGCTCTTTCCACTATCGCCGCCGCGTGCGTCGTCGTGTGGGTGGTTAGTGGTTACGACTCGCTGACATCCAAGTTCGACGCCTTTGAGGAAGGCTACCTCGGCCGCTATCAACTTCTTGTGTTGCCCAGTCCCTCGGAAGGAGGTGGCGGGTTTCGACAGGCAGGTCCGGCATTGGACGCGACTCTCGTCGATCTGCTGAAAGCGGATGCGTCTGTGGCGGCTGCTGATCCCATGTTCCAAACGCGAGTACGCGTTCGATCGGACAAGTCCGACGGTACCCCCGAACCGCCGACGATCGCGGCGCTCCCTGCGAGTCCAGCAGCGGCAGCGAACCCTGCGAGGGGAACCGGCGACGCCCCTGCACCCCGACGTGTGATCATGTCGGACGGTGGGAGAGCGAACCGGACGCCAACGCTGGTTGGGATCAATTCCACGGAACCTCCGCACCCGCTTCGTGAGGGACGATGGATCAACCCCGAGACACCAGACGCAATGGAAGGCGTGCTGACCGCTGGCACCGCCGAATTTCTGAAGGTGACAGTTGGAGACGACGTGGTGGCATCGAAGGGGCAGCCGTTTGGAATGCCCCGGAGTGCCGCTTCGAGCGAATCGGAAACACGGATCAAAATCGTCGGAATTGTAGAACAACCGACCCGACTGCCTGGCCCGACGTTTCGCATCGGGCTGCCACCGTCCCGCGATCAAGCCCTGACCCGCGGCCCAGCCACTTACGCTCTGTACGTCCCGACAGGTGCTGCAGCCCAGTTGTCAGGCGAAAAACCGCGACACAGTTTCCTGGGTGTGATCCTCAAAAAGGGGACTGACACGGAAGAGTTTCAAACTCGTTGGTCCGAGCGTCTCACTAAGCTGACACCCCCTGCAGAATTACAAAGCCTGCGGGACGTTGGGCAGGAGATCGAGCAAAGCACCACGTTTGAAGGGGTACGAAATCAGGCTTACGCCGCCACGGGGATCTCACTGCTGGCTGCACTGTTCATCATCTTCACGACGCTGAGCATGGGTGTCGCGGAACGCATCCGACAATTTGCGATGTTGCGAGCGATCGGATTGACGAAGGCTCAAATCGGCGCGATGCTGGCGATTGAGAGCTTGCTGCTCGGACTGATCGGATGGGGTGGAGGTCTCCTTGCAGGTTGGGGGCTTCTGACGATCATTCATCGGTGGAAACCCGGCTTGTTTCCTGACGGAGCCTCATTGGGGTACTGGTGCATTCTGCTCTCGGGAGCCTGTGCGCTGGGAGGTGCGCTTGCGGCTTCGATCGTTCCTGCATGGAGAGCGACACGAGTCCGGCCGCTCGATGCCATGGCCGTGCGTGCCAGTTTCTCGGCGTTGCGTTTTCCCTGGGCCGCCTCGATCGTGGGATTGATCTTGATCTCGATCAATCCGCTGCTGGTCTTCTGGATCCCGATGGCGGACAAGTCACGATACGCGGCCTCAGCCGCGATCGGCTGCGTCAGCATGGGACTGGGATTCATCCTGCTCGCCCCGATCGTGATCCTGTTCACAGAGAAGGTGCTCAGTCAACTCCTCGCTCGATTGCTGATGCTGAACCCTCGACTGCTGTCTACACAACTCACTGCCAACCTGTGGCGGACGCTGGGGGTCACCAGTGCCTTAACGCTTGGGCTTGGCCTGTTCGTAGCGATGCAGACATGGGGCTATTCGATGCTCGGCCCCTTCACTCCGGGCCAATGGGTGCCGGACATGATCGTCGGCCTGCCGTCCGGTGTGCCTGAAAGTGCAATTGATCAAGTACGCAAAGTTCCCGGTGTCGTCAGCGATCAGTGTGTGGCCATTGCGAACGAACAGGTCAAGTTTGCGACTGATATCGTCGGTGCGAAGGTTCGCGCCACTGCCTCGCGCCAGGATAACTGTGTGATGGTGGGCGTTGATCCGGACCAGGCGATCGGCGGAAACAGGCCCATGTTTAATTTTCGTTTCGTGGAGGGGACTCGCGAGGAAGCCTTAGCGAAATTCAAGAAGGGTGCCTATTGCCTGGTGCCCGATCACTTCCAGCGTGAAAGCGGCTTGGGAGTTGGCGACAAGTTTGCGGTGATCAATCCATCCGATCCGAAGACTCCCGTCGAATATGAAATCGCGGGCGTCGTGAATATGGACGGCTGGCATTGGATGAGCAAAGTCGGCCTGCGCAATCGTGGTGGCGGCCGGTCAGCTGGATTGATGTTCGCACCGTATGCACGCGTACGGGACGACTTCAAAATCAGGAGGATCACCTATTTCTGGATGAATCTGGATGGAACCAAGACCGAGGCTGAGGTACGCGAGGGATTATTAGAAGTCGCGAAAGCGAACCCTGGCGAACGTTTCGGCCGAGGTGGAATGGGACGTGGTCGTCCAGGTCCTCTGAGTGAAGCGGGTGATGATGCGAGGCCCATAGCGGCAGCACCTGTCGCGTCAGAAAGTCCAGGACGGCGCGGAATTCCCACAGGGCCAGCAGGCGATGCGGTCGGGGCCACTGCAGCAGGTCCAATTGGTCCGCTGGGCCGTGGTCGAGGGGGGCCAGGCTCCAGCATTCCGTTTCGCTCGGCAGAAGGCGTGCGTCGCGAAATTCGGGAACGAGCCGATGGGATTATCTGGGCTTTGTGTCAGTTGCCTTTGGTCACACTGGCAGTCACGGCATTGGGAGTCGTGAACACAGTGGCTTCTTCCGTTCGTGCTCGTCGTTGGGACTTGGGAGTCTTGCGAGCTGTTGGATTAACGCGATTTGGACTTTTCCGACTCATCCTGGCCGAAGCGATTCTGGTCGGACTTGTGGCCTGTCTGTTGAGCCTCGGCTTCGGCGTGATGGCAGGTTATTGCGGAACCGGCGTGACTCGATACATCAATGTTCGCGGTGGGATGATCACACCGCTGGTGATTCCTTGGTACTCGATCAGTATTGGATTTGGGCTGACGCTGGGACTTTGCTTGCTCTCAGCACTAGGCCCGGCGATGTATACTGCGGCCACGAAACCCCTCAAACTTTTGCAAGCTGGTCGAGCGATCGGCTAGTGCTTCTGCGAATCGATTTCTGATTGCAACTGATTTCACTTCCTCTCAGAACCGGGTGTACCATGCTGGCGAAGCGATTTTGGATTTCTGCTCTGACTGTTTCTCTCTGCTGGAATGCCTGCATACAGGCCCAGACTGTCGGCCCCAAGGCTGAAGATCTGGCGAAGGCACGGGAAAAGGGAATCAACTTCCTCAGGACCAGTCAGGCGGCTGAAGGTCACTGGACTTCGCCGGATGTACCGGGGATTTGTGGGCTGGTCGTCTATTCGATGCTGCTGAACGGAGTCCCGGCCTCAGACCCGGCGGTCGAAAAAGCGTTGAAGCAAATGTTGAAGTTCACTCAGCCGGATGGTGGCATCTATTCGCCCAAAGGTCAGAACGGAAATTATGAAACTTCGCTGTGCGTGATGGCACTTCATGAAGCCAACAAGGACGGGAAGTACAACGACAACATCAAGCAGGCAGATGGTTACCTGCGCAAACTGCAGTGGGGTGTCGATGGCAAAGTGGATGCCTCGGATGTGAAGTACGGGGGGGCAGGTTACGGCCGAACCGGCGACCGACCGGATCTGTCCAATACCTACTATTTTCTGGAAGCGCTGGAAGCGGCAGGGGCCAAGAAGGACGATCCAGCCATTCAGCGAGCCGTGGTCTTCTTGTCACGGTGCCAGAACCTCGAGACCGAGCATAACACACTGAAGTTCTCGACCCTGGTCAATGATGGCGGTTTTATTTACACGCCTGCCGGTGGCGGAAATTCGGCCGCGGGCAACACGCCCAATGGCGGCTTGCGGTCCTACGGCAGCATGACCTATGCAGGCCTGAAGAGCATGGTTCATGCGGGTTTGAAGCCAGATGATCCTCGCGTGAAAGCGGCGATGGAATGGATCACGAAGTTCTATACGGTCGAAGAGAACCCAGGGATGGGCCAACAGGGTGTGCTGTATTACTCTCAGATGTTCGCCAAGACCCTGTCGACCATGGACCTCGATACCGTCAAGGATGCCCAAGGGACGGCTCATGACTGGCGCAAGGAACTGGCTGAACAATTGATCAAGACCCAACAAGAAAATGGTTCCTGGGTGAACAAGACCGATCGCTGGTTTGAAGGGAACCCTGATCTGGGAACCGCATTCGCATTGATCTCGCTGAAGTATTGCGAGCCCAAGGCTGTCAAAGCGAAAGAGTAATTGGCTATACGAGCCCCGAATCTCGTCCTATCAGTCGACGATCAATCGGACTGATAGGACGAATGGGATTCATGTCCGCGTCTGTCACGGCACCTACAGCAGCATCAATTCCACGCCGTCACCAGATTCTTCTCCACCCGGACCGTGGACGCGAATGATTTCGACGAGCCAGTCGAACACCGTCGGGCCGAATCCTTCTCGTGCCATTTCGATTTCAGCGACAATGAAGTCGTAATCGGGATCGCTCTGCTTAATTCGACGCTCGAGGAATCGAATCGTTTCAAGGTAGCCGAGTCGCTCTCGTGACAGTTCAGAGTTGATCCATCGGAGCACGAAACCCCCGTCAGGCGTGCCGTAGTCTCCGCGAAGGATATCATTGAACGCATCAAGGTTCCGTCCCCAATCGACGCCAGGAATCAGCACGCGTGAGATCACCTCATAGAACTCATCCAACGTGGAGAAGTCTTGTCCGTTGATCTCATAGGTGGTTTTTCCCACGCCGCGATTCCTTTGAATTGCCGATGGTCTCTCTTCTCTTCGCTGCTGCTTTTGTCGCCGACGCGGTCATTGTAACGTCGCCAACAAAAAAGAATGCCGGTGAAACACCGCAGAGCGGATTTCACCGGCGTGACAGTCCCGGGCGAGTACTCACGAATTGTCAGTTCTGATAGGGCATCATCGTTGGGGCCTGAGGCGTTTCATCCAGTCCGGGAAAATGTCCTTCCGAGATCGCGCGCCCCAGCGTGGTCACTTGTTTAAAGTAGCGATCGGTTGGCAGGCCACCCACCATGCGGCGTTTTAGTTCCTGACAAATCGTGTCGGCGGCTTCGGTGATGATGTCGTTCTTGTGCCGTGCCGCATACAGGCTGGTGCAAAGTATCACCACCGCCATTTGAACACGTCCCGACAACTCTGCAATCCGGCACTGACGATCAGCCAGTTTCAACTGGAACTTCC
>CBIHQO010000001.1:0-32133 GCA_966211735.1 uncultured Schlesneria sp. | reverse complement strand
CATCCGCATCCCATAAGGCAAGCTTATCGGCCACGCTGCGCACTTCGCGATGCGCCAGTCGTCCATCGCGATCTGAATCTAAAATGTCAAACAGCGTGCGCCCCTGTTCAACGATTGAAAGTTCCACACGGTGACTCGCGACAGTCACCCGCGGTTCCAAGTAACCGACGATTTCTTCCAGATAGAGCTTGCCGTTCTTATCCGCATCCAGATCGGCAAAGGTCGCGCCGAAGAGAGCGCTATCCGGAGCTTCCGATTTCTCGAGATAACCATTCGCATCGACGTCGACAGCCATAAACAGTGGCTTGATCGAAAGCTCTGGATCCGTTTTTGCGGGGGGTGATATGGCAGAGACGCTGACTTGAGCCGCCCCGAATTGCAGATGAGCCCCCCCGTCTGCGGTCGTACGAATCTTGCTGGCCGAGGCTCCGACACCTTCAACGTTGCCAGTTGTCAAATTCAGTATGAGTTCGACGGACGTTTCGAGTTCTGAAACCAATTGCCGTAGTTCGGTAAAATCGAGTTGTCCATCTCCGTCAACGTCGTACTTCACAAATTCGGCATCGGCCATCCCCAGTTCGAGCGGGCTGAGTTTTTGATTCTTCGCCGACTGCACGGGAACACCCGACTTTGCCGAGTCGGCACTGTCATACTTGTCGACAATTCGCCGAATCAGCTTCGGCAACGATTCGCCACTGGAGACGCTGACGAAAGGATTGTTGGCTGGTGGTGGATTGTTCATCGCTGCTCGGGCAACAGGCCTCGGCTGCGCTGCCAGCGGTTGCAATTCGGCGATGCTGATCGTCTCGTCATTGTCGCGATCCAACTTCCGAAGCACCTCCAGCGCGTTCGCTAATTCTTCGACAGACAGTTTCTTGTCCTCGTTGGCGTCCAACTTCTGGAACAAGGGGACTTCGCCTGTTTGGTTTGCCATCCCGTTCGCATTGGGATCAATATTGGCGGTCCGAGATTGGAATTTCACAACGAAGGGAAAGACCCCAATTCGCTTGAAGTAGCTCAGTAATTCGCTTCGCGTGATCTTTCCGTCCTTGGGACTGACATCGGGCGACGCATCGGCGGCATTACCATCAGCGGCGGCTAGTTGCATCTGCCGAGCTTCACGCGCCGTCAGGATCTTTCCCCGCGCTTCATCCGTTGTCACGACTCCGTCGTTGTTCTTATCGAGGCTCAGCAGCAGTCCCTCCACCGCCTTTTCAAAACCTCCCTGCGGACCTTCTCCGTCGATCAGGATCGACATCTGCAGCACGATGATCCCCGATTCGGAAAGGTACATGACTTTGTACGATTCCGTAGGGGGTTGGCCTGCAAATGCGGTGCTGGCCGCAAACAGCAGCAGTGGAAGTAAGCCGACTTTCATAGAGGCCGATCCATTTCGTTCTTGCCGCGCGCACGGTCACAGGATCTCGGTGATTGGTTTCGCCATGGGATCAGCCAGGCGAATCGGACGCCCCACATTGGAAAGGTTTTGCTTCATGGGATCCACGCCGACAGCATGGCACAACGTCGCGAAGAGATCCGAAACGGAGACGGGGCGATCATCGACTTTCATCCCGTCTGGGCTCGTCTTACCAACAACCTGACCTCCTTTGATACCGCCTCCGCACAGGACTGTGGTCCAGGCTGCGGGAAAATGATCGCGGCCCACCTGCGGATTGATTTTGGGCGTCCGACCGAACTCACCCATCCAGACAATGAGCGTTGAATCCAGCAGTCCACGATCCTTCAAGTCTTTCACCAATGTGGCCCACGCCGGATCGAGGACTCCCAGCAGACCTTTGACCGCCATGAAGTTTTGCTGGTGAGTATCCCAGGCAAACGTCTGATTGTTCGAGACGCCATTCAGCGAGACTTCCACAAACGGAACACCCCGCTCTACCAGTCGCCTGGCCAACAGACAGGCCTGACCAAACTGATTGCGACCATAGGCATCACGAAGTTTGTCGGGTTCAGTGTCGAGGTGAAATGCTTTGACTGACTCGGACCGCATCATCCGCACGGCCGCCAAGTACGCTTCGCGGTGGCTATCGGTGACCAGGCCTGGTCGCTGGCTGGCGAAATCCGCTTCCAGATCGCCCAGTAACGCCAGGCGAGCATCGGCACGATACTCGTTGATACCAGAGGCCGTCTCCAAGTTTTTGACACTCAACGATTGATCATAATTCATCCTCGCTGCGCCAGGGCCGACTCGGTTGCCGTCGCCAACCACGAGCGGGGCATACTTCGGCCCGAAAAACCCGGGCCCGTATGCGCCGGGGCTGAACTGTGTATACGGAGCGACAGCGACAAAGTTCGGGAGGTCGGCGCTTTCGGAACCCAGTTCCTTGCTCAGCAACGATCCCATCGTGGGATAGTGAATAGGCCCCGTCGGCAGGTTACCAGTGCGCATCAGGTAGGTCCCGCGCGTATGATCACCCTCTTTGGTACTCATCGAGCGAATCGGGACACAGTGTTCCATCAGTTTGGCAAGCTGCGGCAAGTGCTCGCACACTTGGATCCCTGACACCGACGAATCGATCGCTTTGAACTGCCCACCGTTCTCGTGGCCGGGCTTCATGTCGAAGGTGTCTGTTTGTGGTGGCCCGCCGGTCATCCACAACAAGATCACCGATTTCTTTCGCGTCGGCGCGGTCGCTGCCTCGGCCGCAAACGCCGGCATCCAACGCGACATCGACGCTCCAAACGTCCCGCAGGCGGACAGCCGAAGTAGATCGCGACGAGTGAGTGCTGTCATGGGATCTCCATTGATGCCAGACCGTAGCCTAATGATTGAAGAGGAACTCGGAGCTATTGAGCAGCGCCCAGAAAACATCGGCCAGCGCCGCCTTCTCGTTTTTCGAGGGGCCGCCCGAGGCAACATATTTCGTGAGCCTGTCCAATTCCTCTGGTCGAGGCTTCCGTGACAAGGCAGCCAGATACAATGCTTCGATGCGGTCCGCATCTTTCATCAAAGGGAATTCTGTCACTGCGGCGAGCGTCGCGCTGTTTTCGAGATTGGTGGCGGTTGTCGTGAACTGGCCGTTCATCAAAGCCAAGGCCTGCAGGATGCTCGTTTGACGCTCAGTCGCGGAATTGTTGTCCGGTGCAAACAATTCAAGAAACTCGATTCGGGGGCCGGTCTGGCCGAACACGAATGCATTCTGTTGTTGAGTCGGTTCAAAAAAGCCGACGGCTGTCGCCAAGCTATCGAACAGTTGTTCGGCAGTCAGTCCCTGCACCGTCATCCGAGCAAACTGCTGCGGATTGTCCTGACTCTCATTCGTCCGGCGGCTGGAAAGCTGATACGCCTTCGTTTGAGTAATCGCTCGAATCAGATATTTCAGGTCGAAGTCATGCGCCGCGAAATTCGCAGCGATTTCATCCAATAATTCAGGATGGCTGGGTGTGTTGGTTCCGCTGAAGTCGTCGACAGGATTGACGAATCCAATACCGAAGAAATGTCCCCACAAGCGATTCACTGTCGCTCGCGCGAAAAACGGGTTCTTCTTGGATGTGATCCAGTCTGCCAATTCACGGCGCGAGGAAACTCGTGTTCGCCACTGCGGTGATGAACCATCAAGGAATGTCGCTTGAACCACACGATCAACTTCGGGATCTGGAATCGTCAGTTCCCGACGATCGAACACTTCCTTCACTCGGCCAACGAATTCCTCGTTGCGGTCAACGCGTTCGATGCCCGCGAAGAACGCCGCGTACCCCCAGAACTGCTGTCGCTTCCAGACATCCTGAGGGTGATCGTGGCACTGGGCACATTCAATTCGTAGCCCAAGGAACATTCGCGATGTCGCCGCAGCCAGATTCTCGGGCTTCACCTGCTTCGACTGAAAGAATGCCAGGGGAGACACAGTCCCCATGCCGTCGAGGGGTGAATTCATCGCACGACCGGTGTCGAGCGGAACCGTTAACAGTTCTCGGACGATGGCATCGTAGTGCGAGTTCTTGGCGAGATGTTGTCGTAGCCATCCTTCGAAGCCTGGTAACTGCGCCCGAGCCTGCAGGTCGGAGTCTCCTTCGGGCATCATGACCTGACGCCAGAAATGACTGAAGTTGGTCAGGTACTGCGGACTCTCAAGGAGTTCGGCAACCAGCGTTGCCCGCTTATCGGTCGCCTCGTCACGGATGAATCGTCTGGCATCAGAGACGGTGGGAATGACCCCGCCGATATGCAGCGAGACTCGCCGCAAGAATTCGGCGTCATCAGCTCGGTCTGCCGGAACAATCCTGTCCGAAGTCCAACGGGCGTCAAGCTGTTGATCAATCCTTCGCGCCAATTCCGTGGCATCGTCCGCATCAGCGGGCAGCGAACCCCACATCACCACGAACGCGAGAGAGAGACACGAGATTTTGGAGGAAAGTGACATGACTTGCTTCCGGCGCGCGAACGGCTCAAGACAACTACCATTAGAGGTATATTGTCTGAGGAGTCAAGCACCTCGTTGCAGAATCGCAATTTCATCTGTCACCGCAGCTCGGACCAGAGCATCTTCCTGGTGAACGGCACTCGGCGAGATTGGCGGCGTCGCTGCTCAGCAGTGACGTGGGACTAGTTGGCTCGACGACCGCTGCTGCCCGTATTTGGGCGAGCACCGCCCCCTTGTCGATTGCCTCCTGGCCGACTTCCCCCAGATCCGGCTCCTCCGTTGGTCCGACCAGTTCCGCCGCCAAAGTTCGGCCGCTGTCCACCGCCCGAGTTCTGGCCGCCCCCTTGCTGCCGATTGCGTTCCATCATGCGCCGCATCAGTTCACCATCATTCTGCCCGCCTCCCTGGGGTTGACCCTGAGGCTGACCCGGTTGCTCACCCGGTTTGCGGCGAGTCGCACGTGACGCACTCACCGTCACCTTGGGAATTAACGAGACGAGGGTCGAGGAAACGACGGTCGGGTCAGCCGTTTCGAGTCGCATGATCTGCACGGTCTGCCGAGCATCACGAGCGCGTTCGTCGATCGACGTCACCAAGCCTTCAATCTGGCGAAACAGATTGTCATTGCAAGAGATGATTAGATGGCTGGTGCGGCGATCCACGCCAACAGTCAGTTGAACGCCAGGTTCTTTTCGTCCACTGCCACCTCCGCCTCCACCACCCATCAGCATGGCGAGCGGATTGAATCGTTGCCCACCGCCACCCTGTTGCTGCTGATTCTCAGGGGTCAAAGCGTCTTTGAAGACATCTTCGATAATGGCGGCGACTTCTTCGACGTCGGCATGTTCAACAGCGATCTCGCGAGGAACTCGATCGCGGAGTGATGTGGGAAGCTCTGCGGAATCCAGCAACTCCAACATGGATTCAATTTCAGCGATCTGATCTTTCGGGCCCGAGACGAACAAGGCATTCGATCGAATATCAGTGATGATGCGCAGACCGTTGGCTCCGCCGAGGGTTTGGTTGAGTCCGGTGACATTCATCATGCCGCGGCCCAAGTTTGACAGTCCGCCGGTCAATGAACCGAACATGCCTCCGCTGGAGGATGTGGACGCCGTGACGCTGCTTTGAGGAAACAGTCGCTCCAACATTTGTGCGGTGTCGGTCGCATCGGCACTACGCAAATAGAACACCGTCCATTGAGTTCGCACCGGCAAGGCGGAGACCAGCGTGTTGAACATCTCCTCGAACTGGTCGAGAGCCTCGGGGTTATCGCCGGTAATCACCAGTTCCCCACCAACGATCGAAAGGCTGATAGGCGATTTGTCCGAAGCCGCTGGCGCAGCGTCAGCACGTTTTGGCAAGACTTCAGGCTTGGCCCCGGCGGGCGGCTCAACCGGATCACCCGTCTGGCTGGTGCCGATCGATTTTGGTGCGGCTTCGTCGTCACGTGCCCCCGATTGACTGACCTGCAAAATCGACGAGCGTCGAGGAGCGGTCTGAGTTGACGGCCCTGTGCGATCAAGTGAGCCCGCGGGGCGGCTAGTTGGACGCGGCACTTCAGGAGGCCGATTCGAGTTTGCCGGAGTCTCAAGGTCCAAGCTGCGACCACCCGGAACGCGGCGTTCGCGAACAGGATTCGGTTGCGACGGCACGACAACGCGAATCGGGGCGCGGTCTGCGGCATCCCACATTTGCCGCATCAGTGGCAGCACATCCTGAGGATCCCGCCCCTGTGGATTGAGCATGCGGACGTTGCCGCGATTCGCTTTCATCGCGTCGGAATTGGGATCGAGACCGGATTCTCCCAAGCTCGCCAAGAGACTTTTCACTTGAGCCAGTTGTTCGGCCGAACCACGAATCAAGAGTCGGCGACCGAGCGAATCGGCCTCGATCGTGGGGGCTTTCACTTCTGTCGCAAACAGGTTTCGCAGTGTATTTGTCACCTGGACGGGATCGGATCTGGTGAGATTGATCACTGCCACTGAACCACCGACTTCACCTGCTAATGTGTGGATCAGCCGATCAATCTGGGCATGCTCTTCGCCATTCCCTTGAACATGAATCTTGCTGGATCGCGTATCGACTCCCACGACCAACCCAGGCAACATGGAATTCAAGGTTTGGGCCACCTGAGTGACATCGCCGCCAGCGACCGTATAGGCCTTTAGATAGGCAGGCCCCGAATCGACCGGGGGTTTGCCGGTATCGACATCGATCGACTTCACGGCGTCTTCAACAACCTTGACCAGCGACGCGGAGGCGGTGACCAGCAAGTGATTTGTTCGCGTATCGGCCGTCACCTGGATCTTGCCAGCAAACGGCGAAGGCGTTGAAGGAGCGGCCACTGTGGGTTGCGGTCGTTGCTGTTGATCGCGATTGCGATCATCGCCGCCACGTCCTCTGTCGTCACCTCCACGGAACCCGCCGAAGCCTCCGAATCCACCGAACGGACCGCCGCCAAATCCCATGCCGAACTGCGGCGTGTTCGACGTGACTGCGGGGTTCAGGCCGAACAAACGACGAATTGTTCGTTCCGCATCGGCCGCGGTGATGTGCTTCAACGCGATGGCACGAAATGCCGTTTCGGAATTTCCAACAGGGGTTCCCGCCTTCAGCAACCGGATGATTCGGCTGATGTTGCCTCCGGTGTCCAAGATGTTCAACGAGTTGGTTTGTTTCATGGCGGCGATTTTGCCCCATGGACTTAACAGCTCTTTGACTTCTCCGACAATTTTATCGACTTCGAAACCTTCCAGAGGAACGTCGACTATCAACAGTTCATTCACGCCACGCTTGGCCAATTCGTCCACCGTAATGGTCGGGAGCAGGCCGGGCGGAATCCCATTGTCGATGTTCAGCGCTACCAGAAAACGATCGCGACGGACCAGGGCATAGCCCTTCGGCAGCAGGTATCCATTCAGGACATCCAGGGCTTCGGTAACGGTATAAGCCTTATCGTCGTAGTAGTTGAAGGTTCCTGGCGGCACTTCATTCAGGTCCAGCGTCCACTGGGCCGCATCGGCGAACAGCTTCAGCACGTCGGTCCAGGGAGCGTAGCGGAAGTTGAACGACAGAGTTGCTTCCCCATTGGCGGCTTTCGCACCGACAGCACTCCCGACACCATCGTCGGTGATGGTCGTTCCCGTGGAGCCGGGGATCGGTCGCGCCGCGAATGAAGCAGTGGGGGCAACGCCGTCGGGTGCCTTTTCATCTGAGAAAACGGTTCGACGAGTCGATGGCTGTGTGGCCGCAGACGGACTCGATCCAGCATCGCTTCGTGGTCGATTGATATCCGGCCGATCATTGCGACCGGCTTCCTGCTCGACCTTGATCTCTGCTTTGCGTTCTTCCCAAATCGTCTTTTGCTCTGGGGTCAGGATCGCCGTCGCCTGATTCTCGAACTCTTTCATTTTCGCCTGCATGTCCTGCATGCGTTTTTCGAAGTCTTCCGTTCCAGGTCCGCCGTTGCCGCGCGGCATACTGCGGAAAAATTCGCCACGCTGCATATCCAGTTCGTTCAGAGCCTCCTTCTGCGCCTCGGTGAGGTTCATCTTTTCCGCAAAGGTGTCCTTGCGTAACTCGCGGCTCAGGCTGGGCTCGCCTCCCCCGAAGAAACCACCCCGACTTCCGCGGCCCCCCGGACCGCCACCTGGTCCACCACGTTGACCGTCAGGACGCCCCGGTTGGGCGACTGCGATATCAGCGATCAGAATCAGGCTCGCGCATAGGACGCCGCCCGTGCCCACTCGCTTCAGGATCTCGCAGATTCGCCGCATGATTGGTCTCCGGAAATTGGGCGCGAGCCAGATGACGCACTCGCAGGCACTACGAGACTTAAAACGGCCATCGCAGACGAAAACATCGGAATCGCCAGAGTTGGCGACAAAACTTATGCTATCGGACGTGTCGTCAAGCAACAAGAAGGCCGAATTTACGGGTCAAATCGTCCGCTGGCCGAATCTTTCCGGCTCCTGATGAATCACTGCGATTTTGCTCAAGTTTGTCGTCGACGTAGTGTGACGATGCCTTCCGGCCACCAGCAATAAGATTCAGGTAAACTTCAGGCGCTGCTGCTAATATGGCTTGAGGTTGCGGCGAATAAGGGGTCGGGAATGGCAAGTCGTGAAATCGCTTTTTGGGGACTGGCAATCATCGCCTTCAACAGCGTCGGCTGGGGAGCTGTGGTCCAAGATCAGGATACGGATTCACTCCGCGCCAGTTACGAAGGCCAGTTCGAAAGTTTTGACATTAACGGTGACGGTGAACTGGACGAAACCGAAGTGGAAAACGTCCCTGATTCTGATCTAGCCGACATGCACGCCCACGGCTTACCAGCATCCATCCCGGTCTCCAGAGAAGCATTCATCACGTCGGGTGTTGCAACCGCGCTCGCCGCCATTGCAGGCCGTGACAACGATCCCAAGAAGGTGATGGAAGACAAGGTTAACCGCGAATCAGTGAAGGCTGTGAAAGAAGAACTCACGAAGGCGAAACCGACTGAAACCAAAGTGACCGGGGCCGCCGTGCCGGCCACCTCTCGCTTTGCCGGCCGCAAAAGTCACTATGTCCCCGAGTTGCCAGCCGAATTCGCTGCACGAGACAAAAATGGGGATGGCCAGATCGCACTCTATGAGTGGGATCGAAAGGCGTACTCGGAATTCGCAAAGCTTGATAAGAACGGGGATGGCTTCCTCACGCCGGCGGAATTGCTGCCCGCCGAGGCATTGAAGACGCTGTATGCAAAAGTGACAGCTCGTGCAGCACCCGCTCCAGCGGGGAGTAGTGGTGCCAATCCGGCTTCACCGGCACCAGTGGGTACTCCTGGCGACGAGCTTGATAAAGAAGCGCGCAACATATTCGGGCAGATGGATCAAAACAGAAATGGAATGATTGATGAGGACGAGTGGAGTCGCAGTACTCGCATTCGGCCCAGCTTTGAACGCGCGGGCCTCAAAGTGAGTATCCCCATCAACCCAGATACATTCGTCCAGCATTACCGCCGCTCGAGAGAAGCCGAGCGGACAGAGCGACGGTAGGCGAACTGTAGGCAAACCAATCCGATCGCGAACGGAATGTTGAAAATCTTTTCGCCGATCGTGCCACCGTTGGGCGTGCGCTAACGTCCGACACCCGTCGAAGGGCGGAACTCGCACCCTCTTGATGCGATTCCACCGCGAACCAAAACTTGCGCGGCGCCTCTTTCACCGTGCGCGTCATCTCGCGACCTGGCTGTTTCCTGCAGAATGACCCCACCGCTGGCGCCGCCGTCGCCCCTTTCATCTCAATTCAGGCAAATTTGGTAAAGTTTGCCGGACCTTGAGCCATTCCGGGCCGGTCATTGGCAAGAAACCTTCTCTTCCTCAAATCACTCTTGACAAAGATTCTCAAGGTTTGCGGGGACCTGCGACGATTCTACTACGCAGATGAGTCTCAGCGGTAACAACAAGCACTCAGCGGATGGCGATTGATCCGAGGAAGCTTGAAGTGACTGCGGAAGCATCTTGGGGGGCAGGACAACTTAGATTCTTCACACCACAGACTGAACCACTGTGCGTGAAGCAGCTCGTCCGGCCACCCACGGGTCCATTGACCAGGGATCAGGTCTTTGATGCCCGCCGATACCCAAACGTGACGACAGCCCGCCTACTGAAAACGTGGTTTTCAGCCGTCGGGTCTTCCACTGGCCTGAAGCTGCAATTGCAGTGACAGGACAGGCCTGAATACCCAGAGGGCATGGATAGCCGCGTTGAAACGTTCGAGGGTGAAGATCCGGAGGGTCGCGACGCCCTTCTGTGTGTGAATAATCTAGGTGATTGGAGAGCCCGCGATGAGAACGATCTTCACTACTGGTCAGGTAGCAAAGATCTGCAAGGTTGCGCCCCGCACTGTCAGCAAATGGTTTGACTCCGGCCGTCTGCGCGGTTACCGCATTCCCGGATCTCAAGACCGTCGTATTCCCCGTGAGCATCTGATCCGTTTTCTCAAAGAACACGGAATGCCTCTCGGAGAACTCGAGGACGAGGCCATGGGCAAGCTGCTGTTGGTTGGCATTGAAGCCACCGTCCGCGGCCACCTTATGGATCTGCTACCGACCGATGACTACAAAATTGAGTCAGCGGCAAGTGGCTTCGAGGCCGGTATTCAGGCTGAATCCCTGCATCCCGACTGCATCGTGATTGACTTCGGAATGGGTCGTCACGAAGCGACGCTGATTGCGCAAAACTTGCGGAAAAACAACGACTACGCCGACGCTGTTCTAGTGGCTCTTCTGAGCGACGACGACACCGCCAGCGGATTCGACCGTACCCCGTTCAACGAAACGTTCCGGAAGCCATTCGACAGCGCACTGCTGGCCGAACGAATCCGCACGCTCGTTGGCCGGAAAAAGCAACTCGCCTAATATGGTTCGGGGCCGTCCCTTCAAGACGAAGACCAAACGGCCCCGAAGGATCGGTCGCAAGACCGATCACCACTGCCGCATTTCAAGATGAAAGCGCGGCGGTTTTGGTTATCAAAGCGAAATGAAAGAGGCGTCACTTTTTTGACGCCTCTTTTTGTTTTCTTTGATGCGGACTTATGGGTCGCATGCGTCCTATAAGCCCCATTTTCAAAGCGGACCCGAAACCTCCAGCAAATCAACCGCAGGCTGCCGATTGCAGAAGATTGTCGCCATGCGTCCGTAAGTGACGCTGCCGACTGGCATCCGGAAATGCTTTGCCAGTCCAGGGCCGGCCGTCATTTCCAGAATGGCCCCCAGATCGATGTGCCGTAGCACATTGTGATTGATCAGGATACGCCCCAACGGCGTCTGCTTGGCCAGGATCTCACGTCGCACATCCTCAGTGACGTAACTGAGGTTGAACCGCACCAGACCGTATTGCACGACCGTATCTGTCCCGTGCTTCAGCAGCAAGATCTCGCGCGCGTACATGTCGCCATCCAACTTGTCAGCAAGCACGCGCACGTCGACCGGTGAACGGTGATGAGTCTCCATCGCCACCGTCATATGATGGTCATGGACCAGCATCGTCTTGTAAGGCTCCGGCGTCACTGCCGACGGAATATGCTCTGCTTTCAGAAACAAAGCCTCCGATGACGGAAACAGATTCGTGAGGGCCAGCAATTCGTCGTGTGGATTCATAGTTGATTCGGGCAGCAATCAGCGGATAAAGACAGTGCAGGCGAAGCGACTTCCAACGGATTTCACGTATACCGGACTTCTCGGTGCTCGACTTCGAAGTATTCGGGCAGCAACGTGTCCGCTTGAAGCAGGCCCTTGCGAGTCAGAGTAATCTCATCGCCATTCACGTTCAGATAACCCTTGGCTTGCTGGGCCGCCAACGGGGCGGCAAACTCGTTCAGGATGTTCACTCCGAACTTGCGGCGGAATGGTTCGGCAGAAATGTGGCCTTCCTTCATTTGCAGAATCATTTCTCGAATCAGTCGCTGATGGTCGGTGGGACGCAGAGCTCGATTGATCGGCAAGGCTCCTGATTCCACCGTGGTCAAGTAGTCTTCCAGTTGATCCAAGTTCTGATAGTGAACCCCCTGGAAATGGCCGAACGAAGAAACGCCTGATGCCAGCAGGTCACACCCGCGCCAGACATTGTCGCGATACACGAAGTGATCTGTCGCCGGGTTGCGAATCAGTTCATTTCCGCTCGATGTCTGGTAACCATCTTGAGCCAGAATGTTGATCGCTTCGTCGACCCAGCGGCGCTTGGTTGCCCAATCGGCAATGGGCGACACAATGTGCAGTTCGCGCATTTCCTTCGAGATTAGCGTGTTGAAAGGCAGTTCCATCTGATAGATCGTGATGTTGTCGGGCTTCATCGCACGCGCCCGTTCAATACATTTCAACCAGTTGTCGTCTGTCTCACCGATCATCCCGGCAATCAGGTCGATGTTGACCTGTGGGAAACCAACCTCTTGAATCCAGCCGTAGGCCCGATCAATCTCGGGCGACAAATGGGCGCGTCCGTTTTCTTCGAGGATGGCGTCATTGAAGTTTTCGACCCCCAACGAAATCCGGGTGATGCCGATGTCTTTCAGCGTCTGCAGCTTCTCCAGGCTCAGCGTTCCCGGTTCGCATTCAAACGTCACCTCTTCCGCATGGTCCCATGAAACCGACCGGCTGAGTTCGTCTCGCAGAAATCGCAGCTGCTTCGAACTCAGGTACGACGGCGTTCCACCACCAAAATAAACGAACTTCAACTCTCGCCCCTGAACCCCATGTTCATGGCTCAGCAGTTCGACTTCTTTGGCCAACGCCTCGACGTACCTCGTGATCGCGTTCGCATTTTGATTGGTATACACGCGGAAGTAGCAGAACTTACATCGTTTTCGACAAAACGGAATATGCAGATACAGACCCATTGGCACGGACCGATCTGGCTCAGCCGCCAAGGCCCCGCGGATTTCCGAAACCTGATCCCGATTCCACAGCGAGAAAGGTGGATAGTTGGAGATGAAGTAACTGCCGACTTCAGTCGTGCCAGCGGTTTCTGTAGTCATACGAACAAACTCCCGGGTTCCGGATGCTCAATATTCGATCCGGTTCAAACTATTCATAGCCGTGCCAAGTCATTCTGCAAGGCCCCGTCGAACTACTTTTTTCCGAAACAGTACACTTTGCCATCCCGGCTCTCACTTCCGACCACCAGGACCCCTTCGCCGATGGCAGGTCCGGCAGAGATTGGTTTGCCCGCATTAAACTTCCAGCGTTCCTTGCCGTCGGCCAAGCCCAAGGCATAAAGATTGCCATCGTGAGACCCAACGAAAACCCGATCTCCGACAACGGCGGGTGAACTATCAACCTTGGCTCGCGTGGGAAATGTCCAAGCCTTTTTCCCGGTTGCCCGGTCGATCGCATGCACCAGCCTGTCGCGCCCGCCCAAGATCACTAACTGGTCAGTGACTGCTGCGGATGAGTGGAACGGCTGCTCACTGCTGCCAGTCGAATACCGCCACAGAACGTCTTTCTTCTTCCAGTCCACGGCCACGACTTCGCTGGCGTACGTTCCTACATACAGCATGTCGCCGATGACCGCTGGAGAGGCGATCAAGTATGTCTGCAAGGGGAAGTCGAACCGCTGCTGCCCCGTCTTGATATCGATGACTCGCAGATGTTCATCGCACCCTGCGATAAACGTGACCCCTTCCGCGACCGCAGGCGCACAATGGACATAGCCCTGCGTTTCATACTGCCACGCCAGTTTGCCATCGGCTTCACTCAGGCAATACAAACGATTGTCATACGATCCAAAAATCACTTTGCCGTCCAGCACTGCCGCGGCACTGTAGATCTCACCACCGGTCGAAAACTTCCAGCGACCTTCCCCGGTCCTGCGATCAATCGCGTGAAACATCCCCTCTTCGTCACCCAGGTAGATCGATTCGCCAGCAACAGTCGGTGCCGATTTGAAGCCGGGGGCAAACGAATTCTTCTCAACGACTTCGACCGATTTGTAGACCCACAGCTTTTCCCCGGTCTTGCGATTCAAACAAACTAACTCGCCTGACAGACAAGGAACGTAAACCGAATCGCCGACGATGGCCGCGGTCGCCAGGATCTGGTCGCCAATCGACACTTCCCACAACAGTTCCAGATCATCCGGAAGCGATGACGTGGCGACTCCAGATTGCGACAAGTCATGTCGAAATGACGGCCAGCCCGTCACTTTGGGCGGAACAGGTTCGGCACCAGAACCTTGAGGAATCGCCTCAAACACCATGTTCAGCAAACAGATTGCGGCGAACGCCTGGAGTTTGCGAACAAGGGATGTCGACATGAGCGATTTCCTGAAGATTCAAATTGCGACCAACGGAACGACTGCGGGTACCGGTCAGTCTGGCGGATCGAAGGCCGCTTCGTAAAGGTCTAATAAACTCGACTCGTCGACCGGCCTCGGATTAAACGTCCCTGTCCACTGCTTCGCCGCGTCTTCAGCCATTTGCGGAAGTTTGGCCCGGGCGACCCCACACTGGCCAAGACTCGTTGGCATTCCCGAGTGGCTGATCAGTTGACCTAGATACGCGGCGAGCAACTCGCCTGCATTCTTGTCATCGGCGGCACAAATCTTCGCGTCGGCCGCCAGGGCTCCATATAGATGCCCCACCGCTGGAGCATTGAATCGGACAACGTGCGGTAGCATCAACCCGACTGCCAGGCCATGCGTGATCCCATAATGCGCGGTCAGTGGATTCGCCAACGCATGCGTGGCACCGAGCATCGAATTCTCAATCGCGGCTCCTGCCAGATGAGCACCCAGCAGCATCGCACCGCGAGCCACCAGCAGCGTCGAATCTGTTGAGACGGAGCCATTGGCCAGCACCACGGGAAAGCCCTGAGCCAACAGCTTCCAGCCTCGTCGAGCGAACAATTGCGAAACCGGATTGCGGCGGGTCGTGACGTAACTTTCCAGGGCGTGACTGATGGCATCGATCCCTGTCGCCGCAGTGACTCCCGCAGGCATACTTAAGGTGAGGGCAGGATCCAGAATCGCCACCCGACAGGCTGCTTTTTTGTCCCCGCAGGCCATCTTCACGTGCGTCTTGGCGTCGGCAATAATCGCAAACGATTGGGCTTCGCTTCCCGTTCCGGCCGTGGTGGGAATGGCAATCAATGGCAGCATTGGTTTGGTGGCTTTGCCCACTCCCCAATAATCTCGCATTTGACCACCATTAGTCAGCAGGAAATTAATCCCCTTGGCACAGTCCATACTGCTGCCACCACCGATCGCAACCAACAGGTCGACACCGAATTGCCGCGCGACGCTCAGGCCACGATCAACATCTTCAGTTGTGGGATTTGGCTGAACGTCGGTGAAGATGCGAGCAGCCAATCCCGCTGCGTTAAGTCCGGTGATTGCGCGGTCCACGTGGCCAGCGCGGGCGATTCCTTCATCGCTGACAACCAGCACTCGAGTCGCACCGATCTCGCGCGCCAGCTCCCCCAGTTGATCGATCGTCCCTGGTCCGTAAACAACTCGCGTGCGAGGATCGAAGTCGAAGGGGACTAAGGCATCGCTGTCAGCGGGATTCATCGAGGAGAACTTTCTGCCGGCGGGATCAACATGGGGCTGCCACCCCAGCGTATCCGCGATCGCACTTTGCCTCAACGTTGACTGGGATACCTCATTATACGCTGGTAGAAAATTAGCACCTTGCGGTAGTCCGAACCGCCACCGCTGCGACCACTTTATTAACGGAACCTTAAGTCGTATTCCCTCATTCGGCTTGGCAGCTCGAATAGAGGAAGCGTGCTGTCACCAAGTCCATCCGCGCCGACAAGATCTCTGCCAGACAATGGTTACGTCCGTCGTCGCCACCCACTTTGAGCGCATTGCTCTTTGAATCCTGTCGACCTATAGTTTGCCTGTCACGGGGAGGCCACAGAGGTTCCCGATGTCTTTTCGCGGCCAGCGAATAGCATCGGTTGATCGTCATGACCGATCGACTCTAACTTCGTGATTGTCGATCAGTCCCGCACCTCGAACATAATTATCGTGTTCCTGGGTTGGGCTGTTACGTTGTGTCCTCCCATGCTTCGCGGTGAATCATCCTGATGAAGTCACGTATCTCTCCGAACAGCATCGACCTGAGTACGATGAGCTGGATCTGGTTGGGGCTGGGAACGGCGTTGCTGTTCTTCATTGGTAGCGCCTACCTCGCCTATCGCAACACCAGCAAACTCAGCCAGGATGCAAAGACGGTCACTCATACTCACGAAGTGATCACGGCTTTGATGGAGGTCTTGTCGCTCGCGAAGGATGCTGAAACCGGGCAGCGCGGCTTCGTAATCACCGGCGATGAGCGCTATTTGGCTCCGTATCTGGCGGCCGTCGGCACAATCCACACTCGCCTGAGTGAAATCGAAAAGCTGACTCAAGATAACATCGAGCAGCAATCTCGAGTTCCGCAGCTTCGAGCGTGGGTGGACTCGAAATTGAACGAGCTCGACGAGACCATCCAGCTACGAAGGGGGAAGGGTTTTGAGGAAGCTCGTGCGGTCGTCATCTCGGACCGCGGCAAGGCGGCTATGGATGCGATCCGCGACAATCTGAAAGAGATGGAAGTTGAAGAGCGACGTCTGCGTGCCCAGCGCATGCAAGATATGGAGACCGCGTACCAGGTCGCTGTCATCAGCGGTATTCTGACCGCGATCTTCGGAGCTTCCATCTCAATGGCTGTGGCCTATCTTGTCCAGCGAAACGTCTTGGCTCGACAGCGCGAGGAATGGCTTCAGTCAGGTCGCTACGGCGTGAACGAAGCGACGGTCGGCGACCCCGAGATCCAGCAGCTCGGTCACGCCACGCTGCGTTTCCTGGCCGAATATCTGGATGCACAAGCGGGCGCACTATACACCCTTGAAGGGGGCACCTTCCGAATCGTCTCGACGTATGGAGTACCGCCCAATGGGAAGCTGCCACAACAATTTGACTGGGGCCAGGGGCTGCTGGGTCAAGCGGCCAAAGACAATCACACGTTTATCGTACGTGACGTTCCGGAAGGATATTTGACGATTGGCTCATCTTTGGGACAAAGCCAACCGCGCCATTTGCTGATTGGTCCGATGGCCGCCGACGGCAAAGTCAACGCGGTGCTCGAATTGGGCTTCATTCACCCGCTCGAAGATTCCAGTGTCGAACTGTTGCAACTCGTCAGCGAGTATCTGGGGATCGCCGTCCGCTCCGCGAACTACCGCGCTCACTTGCGCAACCTGCTGGAAGAGACCCAGCGCCAGTCCGAAGAACTGCAATCGCAAAGTGAAGAGTTGCGCGTCTCGAATGAGGAACTGGAAGAACAAAGCCGAGCCTTGCGAGAATCGCAAAGCCGACTGGAACTGCAACAGACAGAGTTAGAGCAGACGAACTCTCAGCTCGAAGAACAGACGCAATTACTGGAAACTCAGCGAGATGACGTCAATCGCTCCCGACTGGCACTGCAGGCGCAGGCCAATGAATTGGAACAGGCCAGCCAATATAAATCGGACTTCCTCGCCAACATGTCGCACGAGTTGCGGACGCCTCTCAACTCATCCCTGATTCTCGCGAAATTACTGGCTGACAATCCCACCGGAAATCTGACCGACGAGCAGGTTCGTTACGCCGACACCATTCGTTCGGCCGGCAATGATCTACTGGCCCTGATCAACGACATTCTGGATCTGTCGAAGATCGAAGCGGGACACATGGAAGTTCATCCCGAACCTGTTCGGCTGTCTCAGATCGTCAAAGAACTCGAAGACACATTTCACGCCGTCGCCGAGCACAAAGGTCTGCGGTTTCGGACGCACATCAATGACGATTGTCCACAGCATCTGGAAACAGATCGGATGCGGTTGCAGCAGGTTCTGAAAAACCTGCTTTCCAACGCGCTCAAATTTACCGAGGCGGGGCACGTCGAGCTGACAATAAACCGCGCCCCCGCAGGTCAGGTGTCGTTTCACGTCCGCGACACGGGGATCGGAATCCCCGTCCATCAGCAGCAGATCATCTTTGAAGCCTTTCGTCAGGCCGACGGAACGACGAACCGACGATTTGGTGGGACTGGCTTGGGGCTGTCGATTTCACGAGAGCTAACTCGCTTGCTGGGTGGCGAGATTCAACTGGTCAGCGAACCGGGGCAAGGCAGTACGTTTACAATCACGATTCCAGAACAGTATGACGCCACCCGTGTGAAACCACGCATCTCGATCACAAAGGCGGCGGGGCCGTTTGTCGCGACATCACCGTTCTCGACACCACCCGTGGTGCGGCAGATCGCTGAGCCCCCTAGAGTTGATCCGCCGAACAGAGTTCGTACGCGTCGCGTGGAAGACGACCGCGAACAACTGAACGCAAACGGTCGCATCATCCTGGCCGTCGAGGACGACGAGAAGTTCGCCAGAATCATCTATGACCTGGCCCACGAATCAAACTTCCAGTGCTTGATTGCGAACTCTGCCGAGGAAGGATTGGCGATCGCAATCCAGTACCTGCCGAATGCCGTGATTCTGGACGTGGGGCTTCCCGATAACTCGGGATTGTCGGTGCTGGACCGCCTGAAACACGACTCGCGCACCCGCCACATCCCCGTGCATGTGGTCTCGGCCAGTGACTACAGCCAAACCGCAATGTCACTTGGTGCGGTCGGTTATATGCTGAAGCCGGTTCAACGCGAGGAACTGGTCAAAGCGTTGCAGCAACTGGAAACGAAGTTCTCGCAAAGAATGCGGCGAGTACTGGTAGTCGAAGACGATCCTGTCCAACTGGACAGTATGCAACGGTTGCTCGGCTCCAGGGAAGTCGAGACGGTGGGTGCCCAGACTGCGGCCGAATGTCTCGCCAATTTGAAAGAAGCCACCTTCGACTGCATGGTCCTGGATCTGTCGCTTCCAGATGCATCCGGCTATTCGCTGCTGGAAACACTCAGCCGCGAAGACACGTATTCGTTCCCGCCAGTCATCGTCTACACGGGTCGAGAACTATCGACCGAAGAAGAGGAACGTCTGCGACGTTATTCCAAGTCGATCATCATCAAGGGTGCCAAGTCACCCGAACGCCTGCTGGATGAAGTCACACTGTTCCTGCATCAAGTCGAATCGGACTTGCCGGCCGAGCAACAACGAATGCTGGAGAAAGCTCGCAGTCGTGATGCCGCCCTGGAAGGACGCCATGTGCTGGTTGTCGAAGACGACGTTCGCAATGTGTTCGCTTTGACCAGCCTGCTGGAACCCCGAGGTGCGGTCGTCACAATTGCCCGAAACGGCCGCGAGGCTTTGCAAGCGCTCGAACGGTCGCGTGAGCCCACCGAGCGCAGTATCGACCTGGTCCTGATGGACGTAATGATGCCGGAAATGGACGGAATCACGGCCACTCGCGAGATCCGATCTCGCCCCGAATGGATGAAACTGCCCATCATCATGCTGACCGCCAAAGCGATGAAAGATGACCAAGAAAGGTGCCTCGGCGCGGGAGCCAACGACTATATGGCCAAGCCGCTGGATGTCGACAAATTGCTGTCGCTCGTCCGTGTCTGGATGCCGCGCTAGAACGGGAAATTGATCGTGACTGACTTCGCTGAAGACCTGGAGACTCGATTGCTGCTCGACGCAATCTATCACAGGTATCATTACGACTTCCGTGGATATTCCATGGCGTCCGTCAAGCGTCGGTTGAAACAGGCCAAAGAGCATTTCGAATGTCGGTCCATCTCGGAATTGCAGCATCGCGTCCTGCATGAACCCGCCGTCCTGCCCGAGTTACTGTCGTACCTTACCATTCAAGTCAGCGATCTGTTCCGCGACCCCGCCTACTTTCTGGCGCTTCGCGAATCTGTGATTCCGCATCTGCGGACTTATCCATCACTGAAAGTCTGGATCGCAGGATGCAGCGCGGGTGAAGAACTGTATTCGCTGGTGATTCTCTTTCGAGAAGAGGGCTTGGAAGATCGCACAATGTTTTATGGCACGGACATCAACCCGCGGGCGCTGGAACGGGCCGAGGCTGGCGTCTATGACCTGCAATCGATCACAAGGTTCACCGAAAACCATCGCAAAGCTGGAGGAAAATCATCACTGTCCGATTACTACACGGCGGCCTATGGATCCGCCGTGTTGGACAAGTCCTTGCGACGCCGTGCCGTCTTTTCAGATCATAGTCTGGTCACAGATGCTGTCTTCGCGGAAATGCATCTGATCTCCTGCCGCAACGTCCTGATCTATTTCGATCAGGATCTGCAGAATCGTGCCATCGGCCTGTTCAGCGACTCGCTGGTCCGTAAGGGGTTCTTGGGCCTGGGAGCGAAAGAAAGCCTGCGATTCTCCAAACGAGCCGACGACTTTTCTGAGTTCGCGCGTGACGAGCGGATCTACCAGAAACAGAGGGCCAAGTGATGGATGTCAATTTGCTCCCGCAAGCCCCTCCGCCAGTAACGCCGATTGAAGCCGTTGTCATTGGTGTCTCTGCCGGCGCCGTCGATGCGCTCGGCACGATCCTGCCCAGCCTGCCGGCGGACTATCCGATACCGGTGATCGTCGTTGTCCATTTGCCAGCGGACCGAAAGAGCGTGCTCGCTCAATTGTTCCGGGCGAAATGCCAGGTCGACGTGCATGAAATCGATGATAAAGAAAAACTGAAAACGGGGACCGTCTATTTCGCCCCTCCCGATTACCACGTCCTGATCGAAGACGACAAACGCATCTCGCTATCCAGTGAAGAACTGGTGCATTATTCGCGACCGGCAATTGATGTCCTTTTCGAATCCGCGGCAGACGTGTTTGGGCCGGCGCTTGCTGCAATCGTATTGACCGGAGCCAGCGCGGACGGAGCCAGGGGTCTGGCTGCCGTTCATGCGGCCGGAGGAATTTGCCTGGTACAACATCCGAACCAGGCGAATTCACGAACGATGCCCGAAGCGGCCCTGAAGGCCTGCCCCACAGCAGAAGCGCTGACGTTAGAACAAATTGCCAAACGATTGTTAGAGATTGCGCTCAGACTATGACCCCAAAAACACCCGTTTCTGTCAACTTCCTGCTTGTCGATGACCTCGAGGAAAACCTCCTGGCGTTGGAAGGACTGTTGCGCCGTGAGGGACTGGTCCTCCTGCGAGCGAAATCGGGAAATGAGGCGCTGGAATTACTGCTCAATCATGAGGTCGCTCTGGCATTGGTCGATGTTCAGATGCCAGGCATGAATGGCTTTGAACTGGCCGAACTGATGCGAGGCATGGAGCGGACGCGCCGCGTCCCGATCATTTTTCTCACCGCCGGCAACACAGACCGGCAGCGACGATTCCGCGGATACGAAGCCGGGGCCGTCGACTTCCTGCAAAAGCCAATTGAATCCGACATCCTGCGCAGCAAAGCTCAGGTCTTTTTCGATCTGTTCCGTCAGCGGCAGGAGGTGGCCCAACAACGTGACGAATTGCGCGCGGCGACCGAGCAAAACCTGCAACTGCTCAAAGAAAGTCGGCAACATGCCGAAGCGCTTCGTGAGGCCGACCGACGCAAAGATGACTTCCTCGCCATGCTGGCCCACGAGCTTCGCAATCCGCTCGCGCCGGTTCGAAATGCTGTTGAAATCCTGCGTCTCGCCCAGACCGTCGATCCGTCGGTGACTCATGCACGCGATGTCATCTCGCGGCAGGTTTCGCATATGGTTCGCCTGGTTGATGATCTCCTGGATGTCGCCCGAATTGCTCGCAACAAGATTGAACTGCGATTGGACCGCTGCGATCTGACTGCCATCGTTCGGCAGACTGCGGAAGATTAT
Source organism: uncultured Schlesneria sp. (assembly GCA_966211735.1). GTDB lineage: Bacteria > Planctomycetota > Planctomycetia > Planctomycetales > Planctomycetaceae > Schlesneria. Next base: position 10,496 of record CBIHQO010000001.1, on the reverse strand, counting down.
CGCCCGACGTTGGTCGCAACGGGAATTCATCTTCAAGTGGATCTCCCCAGCGAACCTGTGATGCTGACCGGCGACGCAACTCGCCTGGCACAGATCTTCGGCAACTTGCTGCACAATTCCGGTAAGTTCACTCCAGCTGGCGGCAATGTGCATCTCAACATCGAACGCGACGATTCGACGAAGATGGCCATTGTTCGAGTCGCCGACTCAGGAATTGGCCTCGACCCAAAGGTCATCGGCCAGCTCTTCGAACCTTTTATTCAAGCAGATCAATCGCTGGATCGCGAAAAGGGAGGCCTCGGGCTGGGACTCGCATTGGTCCGTGGGCTGGTCGAACTTCACCACGGCACCGTAACGGCCGAGAGCCCTGGCTTGGGACTAGGATCGACCTTTGTCGTGCGATTGCCGCTGACCGAGGCACAGGAAACGACTGCTGGCAGCCCTGTCGATCCCGGCCCGCAAGCGGCGAACAAGGTGAATAAAATTCTCGTCATCGAAGACTATAAGGACGCCGCCAAGACGCTGCAATTGCTTTTGGAGTTGCTCGGCTACGTCGTTGAAATTGCCTTCGATGGCCCCTCCGGCCTGAAAATCTGTCGTACTTTCCGCCCCGATGTCATCATCTCCGACTTGGGGTTACCTGGCGCGATGAATGGATATGAAGTCGCCCGCTCGATCCGCCAGGATCCCGATCTGTCGGGAACCTATCTGATCGCGCTCAGCGGCTACGGACAGGACGAAGATCGCAAGAAAACACACGACGCCGGGTTCAATGACCATCTCGTGAAACCCGTTGAACTGGAGAATCTTCAACAGGCGATGTCGCGCGCACAACTCGAAGAATAAAGCGGCTCTTGCGAGTCGCTGCCAACGCGATCACCGAGTGGACGCGGTCGCCGAACCTTTGTTCGACCCTGCCGGATTCTCGCGAATGGACTTCATTTCGGGACCGCGAACATTCGCCAGGATTCCCAGCAACCGCGCTGGGAACAGACCGACAACCAATAGCGCGATGGCACATCCGGCGGCGACGATGAATGCCGATCGCCTCCCTTGCGGCACCGGCTTGGCAAGCGGTTGCTCCAGCAATAACAGGCGAGCGATCTGAATCATCGCTGCGGCCATCATCAACGTGGCCGTCGTGATCACGACGGCTAATAGGATCAATCCCAGATGCGGTGTCATCTGCTCGCGTGCGCTGGAGGCCCGAACATTCAGCCCCACAGCGATCAGTAGCCAATTTGACCAGAACCCCCACAGTGGAGGATGGCCGACAAGGCTACCCAGCAGCACCAACAGTGCCGTCGTAGACAGGGGATGTAAGGTTCCCAATCCCAATAGCTCATCGAATAACTCTACATCCCGATCGTCTAGAGAAAGGTAGCTGAACAACAGAAACAGCCCCGACAGGCCCAACAGACCGGCGGCCGCGGCAAACAGCAGCAACCCCAGCGCTCCAGGTTGTCCGCCCGCCACAGACAAGCTGTGCTCGGGCCCAGCCAGTTCGGCGATGCATGCCATCAGCCCCAAAGTCAGCCAGGCACCTTGCAACATCGAAACAGCAGCGGCCAGACGGCGCATCCGACCTTCGCCATTGATCATCCCGAGTGCCGCCAACGCCGCCGAAGCGACTGCTGTCAGCCCCGCCAGCACCAGCAGCAGAACCAACATCTCATCGCGATAACCAACCAGGACCATGCCACAGAGTCGGCCCAGCGCCAACACGCCTGCCAACTGACCCGCCACGACCACGCAACCCGCCGTCCAGTAGCGAACCTGAGAGATGCTTTCGACCAGTCCAAAATGCCACGGGACTAAGCCGAGACGCGCGCCAAACCCCGCCACGATCAACCCAATCGCCAGCAGACCAAGCTTCGAGCCAACCCCGATCACAGCCCGATTGGCACCCGGAGTATAAGCGTCGACCAGGATCAAGCGGATTTCATCAAACTGTGTCGCCCCCGTCACGTTCGCAAGCAACGCGATACCCAACCACAAACAGGACGACATCACGATGCCAATCCACAGACGATTTTCAGAGTTCGCAGGTTCCTCCATCGAAGCCAATGTTGGCGTGACCTCAAGGCGATCCGTTCGGCGCAATGCCCACGACGCAAACTGAACAATCTCGGCCGCCAGAGCCATCGTGACGAGATCGTTCGACAGCACAACCAGCATCACACCCGCAATGGCGAATGACAGGAACCCTAACCGTTCAGCAGTGCGATCGTCTCTGGCCGACGCACCAAATGAACCGACTCCAAATGAGATCCCGAACAGCAGCGCCAGCCACTGCCCGACGATGGCATACAGATCGCCGACCCAGACGCGGTCATGATCGGGAACCGGCCCAGCGATTTCATCGCCAGTCATCAGCAGTCCGGCCGCCCCCAGCATCGACATCAGCCAGATCGCCTCATACCAGCGAGACTTCGGCACCCACCGCCCCAGAATCAATGCGACCCCGCCGACGGCTAGCAGCAACGTCGGCGCAGCGGGAATCGACATGAACGATGCTCTATTGAAGTGGAATGAATCTGATGCCAGTAGAGATTCAATACCTGATTACGTCACGACAATCCAGAAACGTCGAGGGACCGATAGTTTAAGAAATGGAAAGACGTGGCTCCGTCCGAGCAGATTCCTGCTCAGATATACGACCTATTTCATCTCAGGCCACTTCGAATCCACAATCGCAGCCGTCTTAAGGTGCTTGGGGTTGATCACGACATGCTTGATCCGCTTTCGCTTCCACGTATAGGTAATGTGAACCAAACCATCGGTCGTTTGAATGACAGCCGGATAAGAATACTCGCCCGGTTCCTGCTCCAAGACACCCGCGGCTTGCCAGTTCTGCCCATCGCTTGAGACCGCGACATTCAGCGGTGACCGCCCCCGCGCGGTATGGTTGTAGACGATCAAATGTCGTCCATCAGACAAGGTCGTCGCGTCGGTTCCCGCATTGGGATTGGGCAATGACGTCAGCGCCATCGGTCCCCAGGTCTTCCCCTGATCAGGCGAAAAGACTTCAAACACGAAGTGTTGTTGAGTCCTACCGATCGCTTGCAGGCGACCATCTTTGTGAATCAGGATGCTGGGCTGAATCGCACCAATTTTCTCGCCGTCATTGACCGGTGATGTCCGTTGCCAGGTCTTCCCCACGTCTGACGATCGTTCAAAATGAACTCGCCAGCCATCATCCTCGCTGCTGGTGCCGCTCAGAATGTCCCCGTTCGACAATTGAATCGGCTTGTTCTTGATCGGGCCGAGAATTCCCTCGGGCAATCGCCGCGGCTTCGACCAGGTTGCTCCTGTGTCTTCGGACGTCGTCAACATGCCCCACCACGTATCAGGACTGGGGCCGACTTTATAGAACAGCAAGAGCGGACCCGTTTTCGGCTGAAACAGAACTGGATTCCAACAGGGATATCGTTTCTCGGTAGACTCTACTCCATTCGCCACTTCAATCGGTGCAGTCCATTTACCATCGATCAGTCGCGACACCCAGATTCCCACATCAGGATTCTTCTCTGCCGTCCCGCCGAACCAAGCCGTCACCAATCCATGCTTCGACTCAACAATCGTTGATGCATGGCACGAAGGAAACGGCGCCGTCTCATAGAGAAACTCCGCCTTCACGATCGCCGACTTCGCGTCATGGGCAGTTGACTCCGTTTTGGGGTCGGCCTGCGCCACGGCTTGTGGCTTCGCAATTCCGGACTTCAGTGCAGCCCTCGGATTAGGTAGGTAATAAAATCGTCCGTCTTCGGCACCTACCAACAAATCCGGAATGCCGTCTCGATTCCAATCGACCGTCGTCGGGCTGGTATCATGCCCTTCGATCTTTCGAGTGTCGAGAGGGCCAAGGTCCTCGAAGAACCATTTCCCATCGCGATGGTCAGTCTGTCGCAGCAGATTGGCATTGATTCCGTTCACCAGCACGTCGAGTCGCCCATCACCATCCCAATCCACGACGCACAACTTTCGCCGGCCACTCCCTCCCGCGCGTCTGTTGTTCAGGCGCAATGGCTCCCCTTTCGCATCAACGAAGATCCGCTCGCCTGGAAGCAGCACGGTCAATGCAGATCCACCCCGACCGCTCCTCTTCTCCCGCCGGAAAAACGCGAGGTAACCTTCGTGGTCCAGCATCACCAGATCAGTTAGCCCATCACGATTAAAGTCGATCGCAACCGGAGTTGTCCGCCACTGCGTTACCAATTCCTTCCCTTCTGGAGACCACCAGGTCCACGCTGGCTTGGGAGTTTCGCCCGGCCATTCAATTTCAATCGGCTCGGCTTTCGCCAGTCGGGGTGCCGTCCGTTCGCCAATGTTCCGGTACCAATGCACTTTCCCCCAGATCGAATTCACGATCAGGTCCGGCAGGCCATCGTGATCCCAATCTGCGACCGATTGAGTCGTGTATCCCCACTTCGCTTCCGCGGGCCCTTGAATCGAACCATTCGGCCCCGCTTGGATTCGAATCGTTTTGCCATCCGCTTGCAGCTTCTTCGGCGCAGCCCAGACCGAACCCCCCTGGCCACTCGTTGAAAGATTCTCAATAAACGCGATGTAGCCGGCCGTATTACCAGCGATGATGTCGTCGTCGCCGTCCCCATCCCAATCAAAACCGCATGCGGTAGCCAATGCCCCGAATTTGACATCGTCAGCCTGCTGCTGGAAGTACTGCGGTGGCTTGAACTGTGGAACGCGATCGACAAACAGCCCCGCGTTTTCAACGAGCGCCACGCGACCATCCTCATCACCAACGATCAAATCCAAGTCGCCATCGCGATCCCAATCGAACGCCACCGGGACAATCATCTGCAGGTCCATCGTCAACGGCTGGCCATCATGCATCAGTCGTCGACCAGCAGCATAGACGGGTTTTGCCCGAGTCCCCACGTTTTCGAAGTACGTGAACCCATCCAGAAACTCGCCGCACAACAGATCAAGATCCCCATCGTGATCGAAGTCGGCGAAGTTCGGCGAGGGTAGCCCATATGTGCTGAGAGGCTTCGAGCCCGCCAGGATCAGGGTCGGTTCGGCATACTCAGGGTGCTGATCCGAGCCGTGATTCCTCAGCAAATACACCAACCCCTGCAGCGGCCCGTTCTTCCATTCGCCCTGCTCATTCCAGGCATCGTCCCAACCATATTCGGACCACAGTTCCAGCCCAAGTACCAGATCCAGCTTGTCGTCACCGTCATAGTCCACATAACGCCATTGGTTATGCCGAGTCTTGTACGCTCCAGGCGCATGCGGCTTAAAGAAGTCGGGGTTCTTCCCAATCGGGTCGGGCGGCAGCGGCAACTTCGTTGGCTGGCCCAGCCCTTGCGTGATGAAATCAGGATGCTCGTAACCTGGCGTCGTCACGCGCAACCGACCATCAACATACGACGGCGTCACATTGAACTGCCCGACACTCAACCGTTTGGCAGGCCGGAAAATCGGCAGCTTGTCTTGGGGACCGCCGGGGTTCTCGAACAAATAGGTTCCGTTATAGGGTTTGTCGGGACAACTGACGATCAGATCGAAGTCGCCGTCGCCATCGGCATCGCAAGGAACCGGCCACGCCCACAATCCAACTCCCAGATCCACCGTCCGTGTGGGATCGTGATACTTCAGGGGAGCCAAAACCGTTGGTTTCGTGGTACTGGCGTCCTGAGCGAGTCCGATTGAAGTCGCGAATGCCCAAACGGCAAATCCCGCACAAATCATGCGCATCTTGGAGACCCTCATAGTGCATGTCACGTCTTGCGAATCGGCAGCGGCCCCGTTGCTTCGGAGTAATCTTCAACGAGTTTCACTGGATTTACAACGCCGCACTTCCGCAATCGACGTTGGCAATACTATCCACCGTGACGGCCTTGGGAATCACGGGCCCCTGCCGTACCCAACGGCTGGCGGTCTGCCTATAATCTGGGCCAAGGTTGTTCCGCACCGCCAAATTAGTCCGTAGAAGAGCACGAGTCCGCGATGGCCTCTGAAATCGCTCCGCCTGAAACTGCCGCTGCCAACACTGTGGGAATCGTGCAGACCAAGTACGCCACATTGTTCGTCCCACCCCATCCGTTAACACTGGAAGGTGGTCAGCAACTCGGGCCAATCACCGTCGCATACGAAACTTACGGTGAGCTTTCGGCCGCGAAAGACAATGCGATCTTTATCTGTCATGCATTGACCGGCGATGCCCATGTCGCAGGAAAGCATTCCAGCGACAGTCGCAAGTCGGGCTGGTGGGACGGTTTGGTCGGGCCCGGCAAGGCGGTCGATACCAACAAATACTATGTGATCTGCGCGAATGTCCTGGGTGGCTGTCAGGGAACCACCGGCCCCAGTGCCCGGGATCCAGAAACCGGCGAACCCTACGGCTTGCGATTCCCTTTCATCACAGTCGGCGACATCGTCGAAGTCCACGCCGCCCTCGTTCGCTATCTCGGTATCCAGACTCTGCTGGCCGTCGTTGGCGGCAGCCTGGGTGGCATGCAGGTGCTCGACTGGGTCGCTCGCTATCCCGACATGGCTCGCTGTGCCATCTGCCTCGCCTCGGCGGCCAAGTTGTCGGCTCAGGGAATCGCGTTCAACGCGGTGGGCCGTCGAGCCATCACGACCGACCCACAGTTCCAAAACGGCGACTACTACGGTGACGATCCGTCCAAGTACGGCGAAGTCGACCCCCGATTTGGCTTGGCATTGGCCCGCATGGTGGCCCACATCACGTATCTGTCTGAAGCCTCAATCGAACGCAAGTTCGGTCGCGATCTGCAGCACAGCGATCATCTGGCCTATGACCTGCAAAGTGAAACCGAGTTCAAGATCGAGAGCTATCTGCATTATCAGGGCAAGCGATTCATCGAACGGTTCGATGCCAATAGCTATCTGTACCTGACGCGAGCGATGGACTACTTCGATCTCGCCCAGCGCTACGGTTCCCTCCAAAAGGCCCTCGCCAATACCAACGCCCGCTTCCTGATTACGTCGTATCACACGGACTGGCTGTTTCCATCCAGCCAAAGCCGCGAAATTGTCAGGGCTCTCGTCGAGATGCGGCGGCACGTGACCTATCTGGAACTCGAAAGTGTCTTCGGCCACGATTCATTCCTGATTGAGATTGAACAGCTCGAAGAACTGGTGACACCACTGCTGGCCGAAACCTATCGGCGGATTCACAAGAAATAGGACCACCAAATCATGTGAATAAGGGGCGCCACGGTTTTGGAGTCGTCGACAAGGCCGTGTCTTTCACAGAGGACACGGCCACCCCGAAGACGGTCTCTCAGACTTCCGCCCCGAAGGGGCACTACAAATCAGCCCCGGGCATCGCCCGGGGACAGGCGTACAATCAAACCGACAAGCCCTGAAAGGGCGGCACATCACTTTGTAAGACCGTGGCACAACGACCAACATCACCCTCGGTCAAATAGCAATCATAGTTCGACTTCAAGAAATCCAATCCATGTCCCGATACGGTGTTCCTGATACCACTGCTGCTCTGACAGATCGCCTGATCATGGATCAAGTCGGTCGCAGTTCCCGCGTCCTCGACTTGGGATGTGGTGACGGCCGACTGCTCTGCCGCCTGCGCGACGAATCCGAATGCTCAGTCCAAGGGATCGAACTCGATCATCGCCAGGTCGTCGAAGCGATCTCGAAGGGGATGCCCGTCATCCAAGCCGACTTGGACGAAGGGCTGGACGAAGTCCCCGAGAATTCCTTCGACTTCGCGGTACTCAGCCAGACGCTGCAACAAGTCCGGCACCCCCAGAAGCTGCTGATGCGGATGCTGCGAGTCGCTCGTCGCGTGGTGGTCCTGGTCCCCAACTATGGACACTGGCGAATCCGCATCCAGATCATGCTGCACGGCCGAGCCCCCATCACGGGATCGCTGCCATATGATTGGTACAACACTCCAAACCTGCACTTCATGTCGATGCTCGACTTCCGCGATCTGTGTCAGCAGATCAAAGTCCGCGTCGTCAGGGAAATCCCCATCATTCACGGCCAAGCCGTGATCGGCGCGTGGGGTGCGAACATTCGGGCCGATAGTGCGCTGTATGTGATCGAACGAGAATAGTTCACGCTGGCCACCTCTGGCCGGTCCCACTTTGAACAGGAGTCCGTCCATGCGTCCAATGCTTACCCTGGTTCTTCTTTGTGGTCTTGCCTCTCCGCTGCTGGCCCAGGACCAGAAGCCGACCAAGCCCGCGAAACCTGATCAAGCGGCCCTCGAAGAAGCCTTCGCCGCCAAGCTGACCGGGTCCACATTGGTCGGAACATTTACGACTGATGGCCGTGAAGGGGCCAAGCCCGATCGCTATCGCATGGTCTCGGCGAAAAAGGTCAAGGACAACGACTGGATCTTCACTGCCACGATGAAGCTGGGCGACCGCGAAGTCGATCTGCCGATTCCGATCAAAGTCTACTGGGCTGACGACACGCCGGTGATGTCCCTGACCGACCTGACCATCCCCGGCATGGGAACGTTCACCTCGCGAGTGATGTTCTATGGAGATCGCTATGCCGGAACCTGGCAGCATGGCGATCACGGCGGAACTTTCGCTGGCTTGATCGAGAAGACCGTAAAGGCGGAAAGCGACAGCCAGAAACCCAAAGACAGTAGCGAGAAAAAGTAATTCGTCGCAGAATTCTGCTGAGCGGGCGTGATAACGGGGGGGACAATTCCGCCTGAGAACGAACGTAGCTCAGTTCGGCCCTGATCATGACCCGAACGTCGTTGCGTTCGGGTCACATTTTTGGGCTATCGTGTATGAACCAGCAACCTTACGCCACGCCGCCTCGCACTTGGGAACCACGGATGACACCGTGGTTGGTTCGCGTCTGGTATCCGCTGATGCGACGTGAGATGTACCGCGTCGCCAAAATTGCCGACGTGGAAATCCGCGGCCTCGAACATGTCCGGTCGGCCCTCGATTCGGGGGCCGGCATCATGATTACCCCCAATCACTCGTTTCACTACGACTCTTACGTCCTGGGGCATGCCGCTCAGAAGTTGGCACGACCGTTCCACTTCCTGACGGCCTGGCAGGTCTTTGCAATGAGCACCCCGTTCCAACAGTGGGTGATGCAGCGACATGGCTGCTACAGCATCGATCGCGAAAGCGCCGACATCGCAGCCTTCAAGCGGTCTGTTGAAATCTTAAGGACGCATTCCTGCCCGTTGGCCATCTTTCCTGAAGGGGACATCTATCACACGAATGATCGAGTGATGCCGTTCCGCGAAGGGGCCGCGGCGATCGCGCTCTCGGCAGCCAAGCGAGCCGACCGCCCCATCGTCGCCATCCCAACCGCGCTCCGCTGCAGCTATATCGATGACCCGACCCCCGGCTTGCTGGAACTGATGAGCCGACTGGAAGAGGCCGTCCATTGGCGACCGCGACCGGAACTGCCGCTGATCGATCGCATCTATCGCTTCGCGGAAGGACTGCTGGCACTCAAAGAGTTGGAATACCTGGGTCAGCCTCAATCAGGCACGGTTCCTTTTAGAACTAAATCGTTGGCCAATCGAATTCTAAGTGAGAAAGAAGAGAAGTTTGGGATCACTCCCAAATCAGACGCGATCCCTGAGCGAGTCAAGGAGTTGCGGCGACACTTCATTCAACAGTTGGAACGCCCTGATCTGGATGAGAAGTCTTACGGGCGACTGAAACGCGATATGGAAGACTTGTTCCTCGTGATTCAGTTGTATAGCTATCCCGGCGATTACGTCGCCCAACACCCCACGATCGAACGCATCGCCGAGACACTCGATAAGTTTGAAGAAGATGTGTTGAGAGTCACATACCCTCAAAGCCGTGGTCGTCGCCGAGCCACAGTCACATTCGGCGAGCCAATCCCGATCGCAGCCGAACGCGGGTCACGAGATGCAATAGCCGAGTTAACAACCCGTCTCGAGCAAGGCGTGCAATTTCTGTTGAACAGCAAGTAGACCTGCGGCTTGATTGCGACGATCGTCGGTTCCGAAATGACAACCAGTCAGGAGCATCACGCTCGAACTCAAGCAGGCGACTAAGTAGGCGGCAAAAGGGCTATTGCTTCGCGGCCCCGGCCTGTTCAACAACTCGTCCACGTGCTTTGAACGAGAGCGGTTGCGGGCGACCGGCGATCTTGACGATGAACTCTTCTTCAAACGCGCCGGTGATGTCAGGCGCGGTGAACGTGATTGGCAGCACGTGGACCGGCTTGGCCGTCACCGTATCCAGCTTCACTTTGAAGGATTCATCCTCGATCTTGGAACTCTCTTTTCGCTCGCGGAAGAGCTCATCGATCTTGATCGGCTTCTTGCCGCGAATGATCAGGTTCACTGGCTTGGATTGCCCGGGGGTCATCGTTCCGAACTGGATGTCTGTGATCGCCACGTCGGTTTCGATGGTCCCTTCGACCATGATCGAAATCTGAGGATTGTTGACATCGTCCGTCATCACGATCACCTGATCGCGCAGAACGCCCAACGGAGCCTGAGGTTTCAGTGAAAATAG